>JAPCJI010000002.1 GCA_027887005.1 Nitrososphaerota archaeon | reverse complement strand
GCCTATCTCCGGGGACGGGGTGCTCCCAACATGACCGCCGGAGTCGGCTCGGCAATCGGCTCATCTGTGTTCTTCGGCGTAGTCTACATCGGGGTAGGCTATGCTTCGCCCTTCGTGAACTACGCCATCCCCGCCGTCGTACTGCGTGGAGTCGCCGCCTTGGCGGGTTTCCTTCTCGCGCCCTTCCTGAAGCAGGATATCCGGCCCACCAGGGCGCTCCTGTCGAACACCATCCTGGTCATGTCGGTCCTCGAAGCAATCGGGTTCCTGAGCTTCACCTACGGCATCTCTTTGGGAGGGAGCTCGCTTCCAATCGTTGCGGCGCTGTCTGGCATGGGAGGTGCGGTCGCCACCACCTATGCCATAGCGTTCCTGAAGGAACGCCCCGAACCGAACCAGATTCTGGGGATAGTCCTATCTCTGACAGGCGTTTTTGCACTGCTATATCTCGTAGGATAAGCGAAATTGGACTACTTCGAAGCTGTACAGGAGGGCAGAGTTAGGGTGCAGGAGGCCATCAACGTCCTGCAACCCGTTGTGGGCCAGTGTTACCCCATGCTCTTCCTGAAGATCGGCGTCGGCGACTGGACTCCCGTGGGGACGGAGCTCCTCTACTCTCTCGTTCTTGGCAAGGCTGACACTGCGGCGGTCGTCCTCTGCGACTCCGAGGGAAACTCCAAGGCAATGTCGTCCTGGATTCCCAGGGCGAAGGCTGAGGAGTACACCGGGATGCTAGCTGGGAAAGGGATCCCGAGGTTCGAGGGCGAGGTCAAGCTCCCAATCTAGGCCGAGCGTTTATTAACCAGAACCGCGTCCTGTGTTCTAGCGCCAACTCCGCATGGCTCGCCGCTCCGACGACCTTGCTGAAGCTCGACGAAGCTCGTCCTGTGCCCGTTGGCCGAAAAAATCCAGGTGAAATGATTGGCAAGATGTTCGGTTTGCAAAGGACACGCAGTGACTGCCTGCTCTGACTGCGGGCAGCAAGTGTGCATGTCGCACTCAACGACGATCTTCGACGAGGGCACTCGTTCGATGAAGGCCTTCTGCGGCAACTGCACCGCGAAGAGGATGCCGGTCTGGGTAGCTAGGAGACGCTAGCCACTACAGCCTGACCTCGAGCAGAACCTCGGAAGTAGGGTAGTACCCTTTCACCTCGTCCGCCCCATATTTCGCAGCGAACTTCGCCTTCACCCTGTCAACTGCTCTCGGGTCTCGGACTATCTCTGGTTTCGCTTCCTTTGTTTCCTTCTTCACCGCGATGGTCAACACGCCGTTCTTCGCGATGGCCCTGAACCAGAGAGTCTTGATCCCGTACATGGGCAGCATCTGCAACCTGTCTCCCTCGACCGTGAACCATACGGGCAGCGTCCGCTTTCCTCCGTCGGACTTCACGACCGTGATCTGGACCTCTTGCTCGCCCGACAGAGCTTCAGCAAAGCGCGAATGGGTCATGATTCATCCTCCTTGCGGGTCTGATATTAGTCCTCTTCAGGCGCCGGTTGGACTCGTCAGCAAGTGAGTTCGAGTCTCTTCCAAAGTAAGCTCAGCCGACAGACAAAGGCTCTATCTTTGATTTGTGACCAAATAGTTAGGGTGTGAAGGAATCCGGTCACGATCTTCGAGTTCGCTCTCGCGTAGAGTTAGCAGATCTCGGCTCAGTCCCAAAGGACCTATTGGGGAAGAACCATCACTTCGCCTATCATGGAAGGATGGATATTGCAATCATAGTAGTAGACCCCCACAGTGAGGTTTCGACCAACGGTAAGTGTGAAGCTTTCCCCAGGAGCGAGGATCCGGCTGCCCCATGCGGTGCTGTTGAACGGCGTCACTGTATGGGAGAATCCGTCGTCGTTCGTCCACACGATGGTCGCTCCCTCTGCCACTTTGATCGTTCCTGGGATGAAGGTAGCATTCTCGATGTTCACCGTGCAGACCGAGGTGCAGGATTCAACCCCTGTTGCCGGGGTCTGGCAGGGAATCAAGGGGGCGCAAAGGTATTGGCCGCTGACCGATTGACCTGAGAGATAGGCATACCAGAGCGGATAGGTAGTCAGTAGGATTGCCACCAATGCAACCATTGCGTAAACCCATTTCGACCTCAAGCGTCAAGCTCACTTGTGCGGCTCAGGAAACCTCCTGACGACGCGTTGAACTTAAGTACATCTCCGGACGTTTTGTTCGGATGGCTTTTGGATGCGGGTTTCCCGGTAGGAAGACTCGGTCGCAAGCTAATTCTGTTGTTACCGGGAGATTCTCAGATTGATTGAGACTACCCAGTCCAAGCAAGGAACTTGGGCCAAACAAAATGTCGCGTGAACTATTGCATCCCACGGGCACCGGCCCTGCTGTTCAGTCCCTGCCAAGAAAGAGGATTACCCCCTTGTGGTTTGTCGTAGGCGGTGCGGTATCGATATCCATCTTGCTTTCCCCCCCGGCGGATTTGATCGCTGACGCGAACTTGACGGTCCACATGTTTCAGCACATCGGACTGTTCGCACTGTCCATAGTTCTCGGCTACGGCCTGGAGCGTTATGTAATTAGCAAGCTGGGCACTCTTAGGAAACTCACCTACATCGGTTGGAAGGCGTTCACGTCGGTGATGGTTGCAAACACGAAGACCAGGGGGGTCGTCTTCGTGGTGGCCTTGCCCGCAATCACATTCGCTTACTGGCACGTCCCCCTGAACTTCGACCTGGCAGTTCAGAATGAAAGTGTCCACGTTCTCGAACACCTGACGTACATAGTCTCAGGGTCGTTGGTCGGTTTGTCCTTTCAGGCCATCAAGCCGAAGTGGCAGGTCTCCCTACTCTACGTGGCCTTCATGCATGCGGGGATAATGGGGTCCATATGGAGCGTGTGGACGCCTCCATACTTCCCCCTCTATTCTTCTGCGGCCAACATTGACATGGACACAACGCTTCTCGTCTTCGGGGCAATTGGGGTGGTGGTGACAAGTTCTTGGATGCTGAAGGTACTTGACATCATTTGAGAGACCATGCCGCCGGATTGACAAACGGCCGTGGTTCGGGCCCTTCGAACTCCTTGAACACGAGTCAGAACAAGATGGCGAGTCGCAAGAGGAATGAGCTCCCATATCTTCTTGGGCTGGGTGCCCTGACTGGCGGGGTTGTATCTGCGGCCTATCTGGTCTTCGTGTCACCCGCTCTCGCTGCTGGCGTAGTTCCGCTTCCTTTGCTCTTCGGCCTGCTTTTGACCTTCCTGGTTGCGACCATTCTCAATTCGTTGTTGATGGGAGTGATCCTGACGCTGAGGTTTGGGACAACCGGGGGGTTGTCCGACTATTTCAGCGGAGCTCTCATCGGCAGCGTCGTCACCTACGCGACGATAGTCTTCTACTTCATCTCACTTGTATAGGGTTCAGATTCTTGAAGATGCCTTCGGGCCGAGGGTAGGAAGCATCGTTCAGACTTGTAAAGCTTAATAAGTTTGGCAGGTCGTTTTTGGATGTCGTGAAGAGGCGTAATGTCCTCCTGACGTGGACATTAATCCTGTTTCTTACTGTCGTCACACTTGAAATCGTCTACACTCCATACGACTTCGCGGGCTACATCAAGGCGAACAATGTAGGCGAGGGAGTCGCCCAGGCCGACTATCCGAGGATAGAGGGTCAGTATCAGGTGGTCTATGTCACCGGCGAACAGTGGCAGTTCTTGTTCTCCCCACACGCTGTCGGACCAGGAGGGACCCCCGAAGCCACCGTGACTGTCGTCAAGGCGAACATCCCTGTTCTCTTCGTGGTTAGGAGCGCCGATGTCACCCATGGTTTCTACGTCAATACCGAAGGGAACTTCGCGACCCAGGGCTTCCAGTTCGGGGTCATGGCGGTCCCTGGGTACACAGACTACGTCGTGTGGAATTTTCAGCCTACCGTCTTCCAGAATGGCCAGTCGCTCTATCATGTCTTCTGCTCTGAGTATTGCGGAGTCACGGCCCATGGACTTGGGCATCCCTGGATGGACTCTTTGATCATCGTGGTCCCTGACACAGCTGCCGGAAACGCGACGCAGCTGAAGATGCTGGACAACAATCCGCCGCCGATCCTGACCGGGACAAACGGATAGATGAGATCGGGTGAGCGCTGGACCCTCTGAAGGCGCCATGAACGAGACTGTGCCATTACAGAGCTCCGCCTGGGAAATACTCAAGGACATAGTGGTCAGCAAGGATTACAAGCACTTCTCTTTCAAACTCTTCGCGTTCGGCACGTTCTGGCTCTTCATTGCAGGGGCCTTCGCCCTCGTCCTGCGCACCCAAGCGGGTTATTCCTCCGCGGGCGACCTCCTGCCGCTCACCCAACTCGGGTACACCACTATTTCCTACTTCCAGATGATGACGTACCACGCGGTGGTCATGTTCTTTGGGACTATCTTTACGCTGGGGTTCTCGATCGCCTACTACGCGGTCCCGACAATCAGAGGAACAAGAGAACTGGCTTGGCCGAGGCTGACCAACCTCGGGCATTGGATGGTCGTAATAGGTCTCTTCATGGTCATAGGCTCAAACTCGCAGTACATGTTCACCTTCCTGATTCCGCTGAAGAACCCATCATCCTTCTACATCGCCGAGCTGATCCAGTTCGTCGGAGACGAACTCCTGATAGTCGGCCTGCTCGGATCGGCCTACAAGAACAAGCTGAAAAACGAAAAGTTCTCCCTACCCGTCTCCTTCATCGTGATGAACTGCATTGCGATGGGAATCGGAATCATAACCGTCCTGGCCTCCATAATCTGGACAATTCTCTCACCTCTCGGCGGCCTGAGCCTGAACGTCCTCGCGATACCAAACGTTGAGGTGTTCAGGGCAGCGTTCTGGTACGAGAGTCATCCGCTCGTGTATTTCGGCGCCTTCATGGTCATGGGACTGATGATCTGGTTCGTCACCATCTACGCCAAGAGGCCAATCTACAGCGAGAGGACTTTGCGGTACATGATTGGAGCGCTCTTCGTCTTCACGATGTCGGTTTACATCCATCACATGGCTGTCGATCCCATTCCCATCTGGATCAGGAATATCTTTGCGCAGGTGGCGACAGAGATGATAGCCATTCCTTTTGTCATTATCTGGACACTGATGCTCATCACGATCTACCGTTCCCATTTGAAATGGGATGTACCCCTGCTTTTCATTTTCGCAGCCGTCATAGGCAACATAATAGGCGGGGCGACGGCCGAGCCGAACCAGCCCACGCCGGCGGCCGATTTCACGGTCCACAATACTTTGTGGATACCCGGTCACATCCACATCATGATGGCGACCTTTACTCTTGGGGCGTTCTTCGCAGCGCTGTACTACATCTACCCCGAGCTGGTCGGGAGGAAGATGTATTCGCGAGGGCTTGGATATTTCCACTTCGTGGGATGGACCGTGGGCATGGGGGCGGTAGAAGTCGCATTCAAGTACATCGGCCTCGAAGGTGCGGTCAGAAGAGAAATCGCGTGGCCGGCGTTCTATGAGCCCTGGTTCCAGATGGCGATGATTGGTGCTTGGCTCGCGGCTATCTCGGTGGTCGCTTTCGCAACCAACCTATTCATGACATGGAGGCTTGGGGAAAGGCTCGCTCCACGGATGATGCCCCAATGGATAGTTGCAGGCCTCGCCCTTGAAGAACAGGCGAGGATCAACGAGAATAACTACGACTCGACCAAAGTCTATTCTCGCAACGCCTACCCCGTTGGACTCCGGCTCGCGGCGCAGGGCGGGGGCCAGATTTCTAGAAGTGCAAAGCCCGGTTTCTTCGGAAAGCTGATGCGGCAGCTGTCTTATGCTTTGGGGATCAGGTCGGCGGAGACACGGGAGGGCATGAATTAGCATGGATTGGTCGGCCAAGAACCTCCTCATCATTCTCCTTTTGGTCGTGCCTTTCTTCTTCTGGATCTACGCTATCTGGCACGCCGATATCTCCCAATTTGTTGCCGACAACGAGGCAGTTTCCCTGATGGCTCTGGGCGGTGCGATAGCGATGATAGGCGGCGCTCTTTTCTTGTCGGAGATCACCGACTGATGGCAAGCTGGGCAAGGTCTCATATTTGGGTAATCGGCTGCGCAGTATACGCCATTTTCATGCTCCCGATTTGGTACCTGTATCAGTTCGGAGGGGAAAAATGGTTCTCGTACATCGACATTATTTCCGTAGTGGGTGCACTTTCGGTCGTCTTCGCCCAGGAGTTCTTCGGGCTGCCGAAAGAGAAAGAAGAACTGTGAAGACGACGGCTGGCAGGCGCAGACACGGCTAGCAGGGCGAAGTTCGGTCATGTTAGTCACTAGCAAAATGACGCCGACGCGATTATTTGTCCTGACGTGGGTGCTGCTTTCAGGGTCCTTGCTCATCCATACATCAGCCCCGCCGAGCTATGCACGAGCCGGCGCTGTCGCGACCTATTCGGAGTTCGGGGGGTTCGTCGCGTTCTTCGGGGGGGTATACGGGAATGTTACGTTCACCATCGTCCAAGTCTATCTGAATGGTTCAATGGGGGTAAAGATCCAGGCCAACATTTCCCAGAGCGGTGAGGCTCCCCCTCAAACCTTCGAAATGAACATAACAGACAGTGTGGAATCACCTCGCCAGTTCCCCGCCGTCCCGCCGGAGAACCTGACGAGGGCCCAATTCGTTTTCGAGCACACGCCCTTGACCTTCGTCGCAAACCAGTCGGTCTCCGTCCCTGCAGGAACCTATCAGACAGTCGAGTTCACAGGCAGGTCGTCCGACGGGAATGTTTCCGATTTCTGGTTTGAAAGAGCGTCGGGGCTGGCAATACAAGTGGAGAAGGGAGGCGCAGTTCTGCAACTGCTCTCATCGAATATCGTGGCGACCACCGAGACCATATCTCCAGGCGGATCCTTCCTGTCCTCATTGGAAGTGATAATCGTCCTCTGGGCCGCAGCGGCTCTCTTCTTCCTGTTCGTAATAAGGAAAGCCAGAGGCAGCCCCAGTCAAAGTGGAGGGCCAGCCAAGCCGGACGCTGGCCTATGAATGAACTTGCTTCTTTTTTTCTTCGTCTTCTTCGGTCAGGGCTTCGATGTCGTATTGAGGGAGTGGGTCGGCAACGACTATGAAGTAGTACATGACGCCGGCCAGGACGATGAACAGACCGAAGACGAAATAGTATATCCCGAACTCGTTGAAGGTGGGCGCAGGAATGTCGAAGAACGTGTTCTTCCCTCGCTTCAGTTAGGGCTCTCAATATTTAAGCGTGAATTGCCAAGACCGTGCGCCTGAGGCAGGGGGATGGGGTCGATAGGTACGAAAGTAGGAGGATACGCCGGGGTGCGCCGCGGGATCGCTTTCTATGGCTATCTTTCTTCCATGCTCTCACTCCTGATTGTGATGGCGGTGATAATCTGGCTGATCTACATCTACCTCCCAGGCGGGTATTACATCCCCCTGAGCCTGGTCGCCCTGGTGCTCTTCGGCCTCGTCGGGTACATGATACTCAGCAGGCGGGTTATCACCGATATTGAAGGTTTAAATAGAATTTTCAAGTATTTTGGGTGCAAGGTCTCATGAGGAGAGACTCGAAGTATCTGTTCGTCGGGGCCGTCTTCGTGGTCGTCCTCATCATCATTTTCTTTTCAGTTTCGTTTCTAATCAACGTAGGGTCCGACCAGCTCGCGACAGTCTACGTCAAAGAGGTCAGCGCCGCGCCTAATTTCAACAACCCTGGAGGAGAATCCTTCTGGTCGTCGGTCCCCTCCTACTCGGTCCCGCTGATCGAGTCGGTGTCCTACCCCGGGTCTGCTGCAGGACATACGGGCGAGGCCACGGTTCAGATGGCCTGGACAGCCTCCACGCCTGTCCCTGAACTCATGATTAGGATGGCGTTTTCTGCACCGCCTGACTTCGCTACCTCTCCTCCAACTCTGGGGGTCCCTATTCTCAACGACACAATCAGCAACAGGGCAATTCCGATGTATAACTCGAGCTGCGTCTACCAGTTCTCGAGCTGCTACGGCGGCTCGTACCCGCAGGATGTAGGCTTCTTCCCGCTCGCGCAGAATGCAGGCCATACCTATCCGGAGCAGGCGATAGTGGTGCTCGGCATTGCACCCGGCGCAAACACGACGGGGTGGTACCAAGTCTCATACAAGCCGAAGATGGTCCCGGGTACCTCCGGGGCGCTGGGAACGGGCTCAGGCGGGTCGGCAGAAATGTGGATCTGGTCTAGGAGTCCGACGGACAACTCTTCAACGGACAGCGCCTACCCAGGAATTGCATACCCCAACGGGACGGCGATCAATCCGTCGGCGTTTGGGATGCCGTCACACGCCTCCTATGCCATTGACGGGTTCACCAACGCCACTTCCTTCTATCAGCTCGGCGGGGTCCCACCTTCCGCACAGTTCCCGGTGATCAACACCCCGCAATTCTACACCAGTAACTACAGTGGCATAAGTAACCTCAGACAGATGATGAACCCGTTCGAAGTGCAGGCAAAGGGGGCGTATTCGAACGGCCAGTGGGTCGTCGAGTACGTGCGTTCCCTCACGACATCTTCAGCCTACGGGGAGAACGCGTTCCAACTGCAGCTGAACCCCCAGACCAACTCCAACTACTTCATCTCATTCGCAGTGTCGCAGGAATCGGCCGGGCAGACCTACCTAATCTACTACAACAGCGTGTCGTTCTGGTGGCGGTTTAACTTCCAGACGACGTCAGGCCTTAACGGCTACAACGGCAACTTCGGCTGAAACTGCCTGGCGAAGTGTTAATACGGAATCAGACGGGTTTCCGCAGGCCTTGCAAAACCGGACGGCGCCATCGATCTCCCAGGCATACCTTTTTGCAATGGCGTCTCTGCTTTTCGGTCTGCCTCTCCTCACGGCCTACTACAACGTGAATTCTGCCTTCTACTTCGAGGTTCTGGCACCGTATTTGATAACATCCGTAGTGTTGACTTTCGTTGTCCTCGTAAGACCAATCCGGGGCTGGAGGGCCGTCCTACCGGAACCCCGCACCTCTAAGTTCGCAGCGAGGTTCAACTCTGTCCCTGTCATCGCAATCCTCGGAATCTTCACAGCGGCCGTAGCGGCCTTCGGCGCCATGAGATACGAAGTCTACCAGTACTACCCGTATCCTCCTCCATCCTCCGCGTCGATGCTAGGGAGTGCCTACATCCTCTTGCTGGTGGTCACATCCATTCTTGGGTTCTCCAAGATTCTCTACGCCGGGTTCCCAACCCTGGCGAAGGTCCTTCGTCTGAGGCAGTATGCAGTGATGGCGGCGGTCGTATCGCTGTCGTTTGCTCTGGTCTACCTACTTCTCGTCAACCAGATACTTGTCTCCGGGTTCAACGTGTTCGAGAACCTCCCGCCGCCTTCTAACGCGTATCCATTCGCATACACCTTCACCGTGGGCATAGAGCAGCCCTTCCTGAACCTGGTCTACCTTCCCTATGCAATTGTCCAGCTGAGCCCGCAGGTGAACCTTCTAATCATCCCCTTCGAGATGGTCTTTGCTACGCTTCTGGGGCTGCTGGTGGCCTCGAACCTGAGCATGGCCCACTTCCTGATTTCCAGGAGCGGCCTGAGGTGTTCGACGGCGGGCACGGCCATGTCTGCGTTCGGTTCGGTCCTTGGGCTGACTGCGACCTGCCCGACCTGCCTTGTGCCAACATTCCTGTCGGTCATCTTCGGGGGGTTGACCGCGGCTGAAACCGTCTACAGCAACGTGTACGGCGCCGTAATCCCGCCGGTCGTCAGCGTAGCGACTTTGACACTGAGCCTGGTCTACCTTTCTCGAACCATCAGAAAGAGGGGACTCGATTCCCCCTGGCTACCAGAAGGAGGCGCCAAAAGGATATAAATTCAAATGCCGTAGTTGTCAAGGAGGCGCAGAGTCATGTCTGAGAACCGGGACTCCGGAGACAAAAAGCCTGGAACCGTTACCATTGTCCTGCCGCAGAGCATCACGATAAGGACCCGATACCTCTGGGCGACTCTCGCAGTCGTCATGGTGCTGTTCACTCTAGCACCCGTGGCCGCTTTCTATTTCGCGCCGGCACAAGGGACGGGGCCCGTGCTTCCTTCTTCGGGCGGCGGGGGAGGGGGGACCACCCCCACAGTCAACTGTCAGAACCCCTGCAGGATCGTAATCAAGAACTCTGTATTCGGGACCGGGCAGCCTGTCATAGTTAGCAAGGGCACACAGGTAATCTGGGTGAACGCCGACGACACGACTCACACCGCGACCTCCGATTCGGGCATCTGGGACACCGGAATCATCGCAATCGGGGCCAGCGCGGTGGCGGTGACCTTCAGCAATGACGGCGTCTTCCCATATTTCTGTAATGTCCACCCTATGACTGGGGTCGTCGAAGTAGTCGGCTAGGCGCAGCCCTCCCATAAGCAGGGCCTTTCTTCTTTCTGTAAGAGAGGATCACGACCACCGCAACGGACCCGGCCACCCCTACGACCAGCGCATAGGCGAGTGCGGTCTGTGCCCCTCCCTGCCCTCCGGGGACGGTCAGCTTGAGAATGACAGACTCGGTTGCGTTCTCAGCGACTAACCTGCCGCCAACCGTCAGGTAATAGGTCCCGGGATTCACTCCTCGGCCAAAGAGCGTTAGGGTAGAGGACGCGTTGGTGCCTGGGGAGAGTACCAGGGCTTGGTTGGAGAAAGCGGCGGAGACGTTGGAGAGAGCTCCGCTGGGAGTCATTCCAGAGACGGCGAGAGAAAGTACCGTCGGCTCAGCCCCTACTGCCAACGACGCCGAGACGGTGAACTTGGCAGTGCCGTCTGGGTTCAGGGTCGCGTTTCCTGGGCTAAGAGATAGAGAAGGGCCTTGCACGAGGGGAGAGGGGACAAGCTCCCCAATCGCGTTGCCGGTGAACTCGCTGAACCATACTGAGCCGTTCGAATCCAGAGTTAGGTAGAGCGTCGTAGCCAATGAAGCACCGCAGCATGGAATCTTGTATTCTGTCAGTTGCTCCGATACAGGATCGAATCTCGCAATCGCGTTTCCGTAGTGCTCTGCGATCCAGACGATACCGCGCCCGTCGACAACGATTCCGTTGGGGAGAGTTTGGGGGAAGAGAGAGTTGGTGGGCCTCGAGGTCCAATACTTCAGGAGACTTCCGCTTGATATGATGTACCTGTCGAACGAGCTTGCGGCATGTTCGGTCAACCATAGGGATCTCCCGTCAGGACTGAAGGCTAGCTGGCTGGGAACCCTGAGGCTGGAGACGATGGGGCCTGGCTGGAGAGGACTTGTGAAGGTGTAGGCGTAGGTCTGGTTGACAGGGGCGAACTCTTGGATGCCGTTGGAAGTGCCGTTCAGTAGCTTTGAGGTTGTGGCGTACCCCAGCATCTCCGCGTTCGCTGCAGTGAACCAGAAGTTGCCCCCATTGTCAAAGAGGACCTGGAGGGGGGCCGAGTAGGGCACTGGCAGGTCGTAGGATGAGAACGCCCCAGAGGATGGGATGTATTCGTCGATCTGGTTTGAAAATTCGCACGTCACCCACACTGCATCACCGCGCGCCGTCACTCCGATCGGGCCGCAGGAGAGACCTGCCGGTGACTTGGGCAGGGGAATCTCGGTGATTTGGCTGGATCCCTTCGAGAGAATGCCCAGCTTGCTCGACTCGACCTCGACGAACCAGACGCTTCCGTCCGCGCCGATCGCGATTCCCTGGGGGAGGGCGCCTTTCGTAGGAATTTGATACTCGTGGAAACTGTCCGCCTTCGGGTCGTACATGGCTATCTGGTTGGAAGACTGTTCGACGAACCAGATGTTTCCTGACCGGTCACTCGTTATGGTCCAAGGCTGGGAAGAGCCAAGAGGCAGCCTGTGTTGGATGATCCGGTAGGAGACGAACTGCGAGGTCTTGACACTGCCCCCCGAGCCTTGAGAGGCCCCCACGATGGAGGCCCCCTGGGTAAAGAGTAGGGCTGCGACTAGAATCGTCAGGAGGCTGTGGGAGCGCCGCATCGAGGGTGAGACACGATGAGGACAGTGTTATCCCTTTCTCAGGATTGTCTGAAACCCCCGCCATAACAACAAGGCTTTCAGGGGACTGTCGAGGTGGAGTTTGTTACGCCGCAAGCTGCGACATTGGTCGTGCAGTATGCATTCGGTAACACTACGATATAGCCGAACATGCCGTTCGACACGTGGTAGTCGCAGAAGAATTCGAACACCCCCGGCGTGTTCGCCTGGAAGGCGCCTATGCCAAACACCTCGGCCGTCCCGCTCGCGTTTGCTATTCTCCCCAGCGTACCGCTCCCGTAGTGAACCAGGTTGTCCACTGGAAGCAGAATCGCTGTCGGGTTCCCGGATTGGTTGGTCGGCGTGAGAGGCAAAGCCGGGTTGGGGTTGACAGCAATCCTGAAGTTGGAGGCCGCATGTGATTTGAGTTCGGCGATCGACAGCAGGCTGCTTCCGGAGATACAGAAGACTGTTGAAACTCCGTTGGCGGTTAGTCCCGTTGTATCCTGTTGGTAGCTGCCATTGGTGCAGGAAGCGGGATAGATGTGGCTGTCGAGGAAGTCCCTCATCCCGGCAAGGGTGGCGTTGATTTGGAAACCATAGGTCGACTGAGGTGCATACATCGTAAACGTATGGGCGTCAGTGTCGTTGTGCTCGAAAAGGATCTGGACGACTGACCCCTGTACTACGGTTATGACACTTGGGTTGAACCTATCCTGGGTCGTCGGGTCGAGGTTGCTCCAGTCTACCCTCACTGCTATCACCCCCGGTGCAACGTTAACCGAGGCCGTCGGTGGCTTGCCCGCCAGGGAGGTAAGTTGGGAGCTCAGCGAACTAATCTGGTTTGATTGATTGCTGAGGCTGGATGAGAATGCGACATACATCCCCGCCCCGATCAGAATGGCAATCACAGCTATTACCACCGCCACCTTTCCAGTAGTTGAAGAACCTCCCCCGTATGATTCCGTTGCGCCTCCTTCGGCCATGAGGTTGCCACGGGTCGTCAAGCCGTAGAACGCGAGTCCCGAACCTAGGGGCAGGAAGACAACTACGAACGCCATCGCGACGAAGTTTGCTGCCCCGTTGCCGTCTGTGATTACAAGCCCTCCCAGGGAACCACCGCTGAACGTGCTCCAGAAGAGTAGGACTGCTGCCAGGACCAAGAGAATTCCGAGCGAGGCGAGGCCGCCCTTCATCACTCTCAAAGACCGTGACTTTGCAATATAAATGTTACAGGTGAGCTCGCAGTCGAGCCGGTTGAACCGAGGAACGTGATGCGATGGAGCGCGACTGGGCGGAATCCGAAGTCCAACTCTTAAGTGGCCGAGTCAGCGTGGACGTCTTCCGAGCTGTCATTGAGACCCGTGATCTGGAGTTTGATTGGCCCCATACATGGCGTGGCGAGCAGATTTGACAAACAAACGCGAAGGCTTCCAGAACAGATACAGAGGCATGAAGGTTGAGCCTGAGGGACTACGCACGACTGACTAAGCCAAAGATAATCCCCCTCCTGTTGCTCGTTGCCCTTGCTTCATCGACGATTGCCTCTAAATCAATCCCCCCGCCCATCACGCTCGTGGGTCTTCTCGTAGCAGGAACACTCTCTTCCGCAGGTGCGCTCGCGCTCAACAGCTACCTGGAAATGGATCTCGATGCCAAGATGAGGAGGACGAGAAATAGACCTCTTCCCACCCACAGAATTGAGGATAGGACAAGAGCACTACTATTTGCGCTCTCTCTTCTCATCATTGGAATTCTCGTCGCCTACCTCACCCTGAACCTCTATGCCACTCTCTTCATCGCGCTTGGAGCCTTGGTCTACATACCAATCTACACGATGTGGCTCAAGCCAAGGACCAGTTGGAACATAGTCCTGGGAGGATTCGCAGGGAGCTGCGCCGCGCTTGCCGGATGGTACGCGATAACAAACGCGAATCCATGGGTCGCGTGGACGCTCGCCGCCCTGGTGTTTGTATGGACGCCCAGCCACTTCTGGAGCCTGGCGGTCATCACGGAGGAAGACTATTCGTCTGCGGGCATACCCATGCTTCCATCAGTGGTTGGAGAAAAGAAAGCGGCCCGATATATCGTTGCGAACACCCTTCTTCTGATACCAGTAAGCCTCTTCTTCTCCCCGTACTTTAACGGCATCGGTTTCATGGTCTACGTTCTTGGCGCATCAATCTTCGACATCTCGATACTCGCGACGGACATCAAACTGCTGCTCGCCCCGACCAAGGAGAACGCGTGGCTAGCGTTCAAGTTCTCGAGCCCGTATCTGGCCTTCATCTTCCTCCTCTCGTCAGCCAGTGCGCTATTGTGAAGTCCGGATTCCTAATTGATTCGCAACAAACGAGGTCTTGAACATCTTCGCTGAAGCTACGGTCTCCATGCTGCTATCGAGAGGCTAGCAGAACCTCCTAATGCTCATCTTCTGCCGCTCATCTTACAGTGAAGTAGAGCCGCCGGTTGCTCCGACCTTTGTTCTCGGCCCTTAGGCCCACCACCTTTCCGATCTCCTTCGTATTCCCGACGTGCACTCCTCCGTCCGCCTGCGTGTCGATGTCCCCGATCTGAACGATCCGAAGCATCTCCAGGGACGGAGGCATCGCATTTGCCAGCTTCACGAACCCCGGCTTGGCCAGGGCCTCCTCCTTCTTCATGAAGAACGTCTTCACCTCGACCCCCCTCCCCGCCGCCACGTTCACCTTCTCGATGAAGTAGGAGAGCTTGTCTCTGTCGAACTCCGCGAGGTCGAAGTCGACCCTGGACTCCTCCGGGCTGATCTGATTCCCGGTGATCAACGCTCCCGTCTCACCGTTGACCACTGAGCTCAAGATGTGTGCCGTCGTGTGCATGCGCATTAGCCTGTACCTCCGGTCCCAGTCCAATACTCCGTGGACCCTGTCGCCTATCCTGAGCTCAGCCGGCGCCTCCAGGATGTGAAAGACGTTCTCCCCTTCCTTGGTCGCTTCGATTACCCTCATCCCGTTTAGCCGGCCCGTGTCGGACACCAGCCCGCCCCCCCTGGGGTTGAACGCAGTCTGGTCGAGCACGACCCTGTTCCCATCCACCAGCTCCACCTCTGCGTTGAACTCACGGAGGTACATGTCGTCCCAGAAAAGTTTCTTTGTCAACAGGGTCCTAGGAGACCAACCTCAGCATTAAAACGAATTGCCTCGTGTCCTCACAAACTCAGAAGTTCGTGATCTTCGTCTGGGTGAGCTCCCTGGAGATTAGGACGCTCTCCCTGGTCCACTTTGCCTTCTGAATCCTCATGTTCGAGAGCGCCGAGTTCATCGCCCCCTGGAATGTGTCGTGCCTCTCGAACGGGTTCTTCATCATCTCCCGTATGCTCTCTCGTATGTTCCACACCCCCAGCGGCATGATGAACCCTGGGTACGTCTCCCTGAGCACGATCGCCGCGGCCTGCCTCCTCTCCCTGTCCAGGGCCTCCGCCACGGCGAGCCGGGTTGAGTAGTAGCACCCGCCCACCCTGGCGTAGGTGGTCCTCCCGAAGTACTCCTCGTAGTCTCCTATCATGTAGGGAGAAGTGGAGAACTGGTTCCAGGTCGTGTTCGGGAACCAGGCCTCGATCCACTCGAACCTCCACGGCTCTGGCAGGAGGATGGCGACGTACTGGTTGTCGTAGACGTTGAACCGATACACCCGATACTCGTCGATCGTTGGGTGGTGCTTGACCTTCTCAAGGAGGCTGAGGCTTATCGAACTGTCGACCGCAGTGATGCTCCAGCGGGTGGGAACTATCTTCCTCCTTGCCCCCTCCCCGAACATCCCCAGGCTGAAGGACTTCTGGATCCGCGTGACGAGCACCCCCTTGGCGTAGAGCTCCCTGACCGCGTCCGCCGCCTTCAGGTCCCTGTCATAGTGCGCCTTCTCTATCCTCCTGTCGACCGACGTATTGCCGATCTTGAATCGTTCGAGAGGCCCTGAAGGTCCGTAGGGCTGGGTGTCCTCGCTGAGAACAAGTATCCTCCGAGGCGGCTTCGTCAGCTTCAGCTCGGTGTCCACAGGGCGGCTCGCCATCGCCAGCTCCTGCAGAGAGCTTAGCAGCCTTCCCGGCCTCTTCGCGTCGTCGACGCTCGCCCGGGCATTCCCTCGCACGAGCGAATACCGGTAGTCGACGATCTGCTCTATCGGCTTCCCCAGCCACTCCTCCGGAGTATCTAGGATCGAAGTATCTCCGAACCGAGGGGGGACCATGGGCCCGATGGAGACCTTCGGATACCCCAGCCTCCCCACGAATACCCCGGGAGGGGACGAGCCGTTGACCTCGTCCCCGGACAGATAGGAAGCCTGCTTCGCCATGGACTGGGCCTTGACTATTATCGGGCAGCGCGGCTTCCCGCAAAGCAGCTTCGCACCCCGGCACCGCAAGCACATCCAGGCGGGCGGGTTCTCCACCACTTCGATTGACCTCGCTACATCCTCCTCCAGGCCCGTGACGGCCATGGGCATCACGCTTGAAAGCCAGGTTATCCTCCTCGGCAAACGAAACGCCCAGAATCTTCCTGTCTCGGAACTTAAACCCGGTGGTATCTACGACGACCGAGCATAGACTTCCGGGGTCTCGACCCTTGAAACTCCCCACGACTTGGTCACCCTGAGAATCTGGTCCGCGAAGCTCTCGAGCTCCTTGTCGTGGGAGACGATGATCACCTGGGGCGAACCGACGTCGTCCAAGACCTCCCTGACGTTCCCCAGCTGTTCCTGGCTGAATCCGTCCGTCGGCTCGTCGAGCATCAGCAGATTCGACTTCATCCCGGCAGACACCCTCTGGGTGAGGGTGTTGAGGGCCAGTCTGTACGCCAGGGCGACGCTAGTCCTCTCGCCCCCGCTCAGGTAACGCACATTCTGTTCGTACCCTCCCTGGGAAACGATTGGGGTGAAATCCTCGTCCACCCTCACCTCCTTCTCGGGGTCGTCGACGAGCATCGCGAACCACTTCTGTAAGAGCAGGTCGAACTCCTGGTTGATGCTCCCCAACACCGACCTTTCTATCAGCTGGACTGTCGGGACGAAGTAGCCGGTCAGCCACATTTCGTTCTCCCTGAGCCTGTCCCTCCTCGCTACTGCGCCCTCCTTCGCTACTATCTCGATGGTCAGCTCGGCCCTCCTCCTGTCGGACATCTGGAGTCTCTCCCGGGTGCGCGCCAGCCTTTCACGCGTCTTCCCGAGGGCCTCCTCCGCTCTGTCTATCCCCTTTTCCGCCCTCGCGACCTGAGACGAGAGGTCCTCCAGCCGCCTCATCCTCTCGGCCACCCCCTCAAGCCGGGCCCCGGCCGCGGCCATCCCCTTCCTGGCGGCCGCCTTTTCCCTTCGCCTGGCCCTGAGCTCCTTCGAGAGCCGAGCCAACTCCGTGCGCTTCTCCCTGACCTTCTCCCTCTCCGCGACGTACCCCTCCGTCGACTCTCGGGCCTCCCTCAGGTCCTCCACCTCCCGCTCCGTCCTCGCCAGCTCCTCCGACAGGTGCCTGAGCTCGGCCTCCTTCGAGGACCTTATGCCTTCGAAATCGTGCGCCTGGACCGGCCTGTCGCAGACGGGGCACACGCCCTTCTCCATTATCGAGCCGTACTCTCCCAGCTTCGACTCGACCTTCGCCCTAAGGCTGGTGAGCCTCTTCGCCTCCGCTGCGGCCACAAGCTCCCGCGCCTTCAACCGGGCCGGCGAACTCCGACTTGGAGCATGCTTTCCTTTCTGCCTGTCCACCACCACCCTGAGCGCGGAGGCCCTCTCCGTGAGGTCCACTTCCTCCCTGGCCAATCTTGTCAGCTCCCTTTCTTCCTCCTTCAGGGCTCGCTCCTGCAACTGTTTCTCGGCCCTGAACCCTTCCATGCTCAACTGCTCTCTGTGGAGCTTCTCCTTCTCGGCCCTGAGGGCCTTCAACTCCGAATCCGACCCCGTGTCCTCTGCCTGCAGTGCCTCGAGGGACCCCCTCTGCCCCTCCTCTTCCCGCATCAGGGTGTCCAGCTGTTCCTTGAGCCTCTCGAGTCCCCTCCCGACCCCTTCCAGCTCCCTGATGTCCCCCTTCATCTGGCGTGAAATCTCACTCGCGTTCTCGGCCGCAGTCTTGTAGTCCTCGACCCTGAACGCCCGCCGCAGAGTCTGGAGCCTGACCTCCGAGGGCATGGCAAGGACCTCCTTCATTTCCTCCTGGGGCGTGTAGACTGCGTATCTGAAGATCAGGCTCTGCGCCTTGGGCTCCGGCGCCTCGTTGAACTGAAGGACTTCGAGGATCCTTTCCTTGAGCTCCCTGGGAGACAGGGCGACCTTCTCTGCGGGGGCTTCGAAGTCCCCGTCCGTCTGCTGGACCCCTCCCCCCTTCCTCTCGAGCCCCCTCCTCACCTCATACTCGCTCCCGTCCACCTCGAACCTCATCCTCACCTCCCCCTCCTGTTCGCCCAACCTGAGCAGGGACGACCCTGTCTCAGACCCCAGGCCGAAGAGGGCGAACTCGATGGCCATGAGTATGGTCGACTTTCCCGACCCGATGTCCCCTTCGAAGAGCGTCTTCCCGAGAGGGAGGTTCACCAGCACGTGCTCGTAGCTCCTTATGTTCTTCAGCTCGAGCTCTCGGATGATCAATTCTGATTCACGTCCCCGACGCCGAGCGTCTTCCTCCCCGCCGACGTCATCCTCGCAACGTAATCCTTCTTGGATTCGCCCAGCTTGGCCTGCTGGCGCAGCAGCCTGAGAAGCTCCAGCGCTGTCTTCGCTCCCTGCTCCCCGGTCAGATTCGCCTGTGAGACGCTCACCCTTCCAACCTCCTTCGAAAGGAGGGCCTGCTCAATCATGGCCGGGTCCTGTCCCGCCGCCTCTGACTGCGGAGCATCCTTGGACCTCAGCGAGTTCCTGCTGAGGTAAACGTGAATTGCGCCCCGCCCAGCGAGCTCCGACCTGATCCCAGCAAAGCCGACCTCTCCTACCCTCCCCCCGGCCAGCTCGCCGAAAGCGCGTATCACCACCAACCTGCCTGAAACGTCGACTCCTCCGAGATCCCGCGTCATCACTTCCCCTGCTTCTTTCGAGTTCTTCCCTGTCAGGTCGTATTCGCGGAAGACTCCCCCGACGCTCACTATCGGGACGAATTTCTTGTCCCTCACCCTGTCGTCGAACTCCACAACGTACATCCCCCGCTTCTCCCCCCTTGCGGTCGCCTCGAGGTCACGGCCGTATCCTGTGAAGAGCGGCCCCGGGAACACTATGTTCTCGAAGCCTTCGGCGTCGTATTCCCCCCTTTCATGAATGTGTCCCCCTGCATAGTAGCCGAAGCCTCTGGGCAGCATCTCGACGCTGACTGTCTCCATCTCGCTCAGATGCTGGGGCTTCAGCTCAGTAAGCCCGGTGTGAAAGGCGAAGACCTTGAACCCCTCCTCCTTTTCCAGTGAGTCCCTGTCCAACGCGTCGTAGTACCTGCTCTCCAGCCCGATCTTCCTGGCAGAGATGCCAGCGAGCTTGGCCCCCGTCTTCTGGTCAACGGTAATCCCAAGCTTGAGGTGCTCGCCCTCGAACTCAGGCTTGAAGACGTTCGTCAGGACGCCGGCGGTGCTGAGGACGTCGATGACCGACGTCCCATTGGGCGTGTAGTCGTGGCTTCCGTAGATCGCATAGATGGGGATGCCCTGCCTCTGAACCTGCATCATGCTCCTGAGCGCAGAGTTCACCACCCCCAGGTCGGGGATGGCGACGTGGAACAGGTCACCGCAGATGAGCACAAAATCGACCCCCAGCTCGACGCACCGCGCCATGGCCAGGTCGAATGTCTGAAGCTCGAGCTTCTGGAGCACTGGCTCTATGTGTGCCCCCAGGTGCACGTCAGCCATGTGCGCGAACTTGTTCAAATCGTGCGTCGTGGCGGCCGTACCTCAGGTTTAACGTTATGGAGAGGAAGCCTATGTGCAGCCCGGAGCCCGCGATCCTCACTCGTTTTTGGTAGGTTGACTTCGAACAGACGCGTTCCCTCATGCATACGGGGCAATCTGTAATACCCGCGCGGAGGCGAGGCCTTCGAGCACGATGGCTGACATCGCAAGGATGTTCGACCCGAAGGCCGTTGCCTTGATCGGGGCAACAGACAAGGAGGGAACGGTAGGCGAAGCGACCCTCAAGAATCTGCTGAAGGGCAAGGCGAAGCGCTCCATATACCCAGTCAATCCCAAACACGAAAGCCTGATGGGGGTCAAGTGCTATCCGAGCATTTCAGCCGTCCCCGGCCACGTGGACCTGGCCGTCGTCGCCACCCCTGCCGCGACTGTCCCCGCAGTCGTCGAAGAGTGCGCGAAGGCGGGCGTCGAGGGAATAGTGATCGTCTCCGCGGGGTTCCGCGAAATCGGAGAAGCAGGGGTGAAGCTCGAGGACGACCTGAGGAAGATCAGGTCGAATTACGACTTCAGGCTCCTCGGGCCCAACTGCGTCGGCTTCTCCAGGCCCTCGGTGCACCTGGACGCCACGTTCCTCAGGGACAACCCCGAGCCGGGTTCCATCGCTTTCATCTCGCAGAGCGGCGCCCTGGGGTCCGCCATCCTGGACTGGGCGATGACCTCCCACGTCGGCTTCAGCCTCTTCGCTTCTCTGGGCTCCATGCTCGACGTGGACTTTGGCGACCTGATCGACTTCCTGGGAAGCGACCCGTCCACCAGGAGCATCATCCTCTACGTCGAAGGGATAGGCACAGCGAAGAAGTTCATGAGCGCGGCCCGGGGATTCTCCCGCAGCAAGCCCATCATCGTCCTGAAGGCAGGAAAGTACAGCACCGGCGCCAAGGCGGTCCAGTCCCACACCGGGGCGCTTGCCGGGGACTTCGAAGTCTACGACGCCGCGTTCAAGCGCGTGGGGGTCGTGAGGGTGGACGAGATAGGCGACCTCTTCAACTGTGCCAGCGTCCTCGACTCCAGGCGCCTCCCAGCCGGTCCCAGGCTCGCGATAGTGACCAACGCCGGAGGCCCGGGGGTTGTCGCGTCCGATTCAGTCACCGACCTGGGGGGCGAGCTGGCGAAGCTCTCCGAACTCACGATCAGCACCCTCAACGAGCACCTGCCTCCCTATTGGAGCCGAGGCAATCCTGTGGACGTTCTGGGAGACTCCGACGTGAACAGATACGAAACAGCCCTCCAGGCCTGCCTCCGGGACCCGAACGTCGACGGGCTCCTGGCAATCTGTGCGCCCCAGGGAGTCACCCCCCCGACCGACCTCGCCGAAGTGGTGGTCAAGGTCGCGAAGGAAGGGAGGAAACCAATCCTCACGGTCTGGATGGGGGACAAGGGGGTCGTCGAAGCTAGGAGGAGGTTCGCCCAGAACAGCATCCCGACCTACCCTACGCCAGAGGAGGCTGTGCGGACCTACATGTACATGTACAGGTATCGGAGGAACCTCGACCTGCTCTACGAGACCCCGGAGGAACTCCCCGTCGACCTGATGCCCCCCAACAGCCACCTGAAGCTGATGGTCAGGAACGCGATAAGAGAGGGGAAACTGCTCCTCTCCCAGGGAGACGCCGACCGCTTCCTCGACGCCTACAACATCCCAAGGCTGGAAGGAGGCTTCGCGCGGACCGCCGACGAGGCCCTGATGGTCGCGCGCCGGGTCGGATACCCCTGCGTCATCAAAGTCGTCTCCCAGGAGATCGCCCACAAGACTGATGTGGGCGGCGTGGTGACTGGCATAGCGACCAGCGAAAGGCTGGCCGACGAGTTCACCAAGCTCCTCGACCGGGTGAGAATCCTTAAGCCTGAAGCGAGGATCGACGGAGTCTACGTCCAGAAGAGGGCGAATGCAGTTGACTACGAGCTCATACTCGGGTCGAAGAAGGACAGGGACTTCGGGGCCGTGATGCTCTTCGGGTCTGGAGGAATAGGCGTGGAACTCTTCCGGGATTTCTCCATAGGCCTTCCTCCGATAAACCAGGTGCTCGCGATGCGCATGATGGAGGAGACGAAGATCTTCAAGGCCCTGGCCCACGGTCTCAGGAACAAGCCTCCGGTCAACCTGAAGTCCTTGGAGGAGGTCATCGTCCGCCTGTCTGGAATGGTCGCAGACTTCCCAGAAATCGCCGAGATGGACATCAATCCCCTCATAGTCTCCGAAGGGAAGATACTCGCGGTAGACGTCAGGATTCTCCTCGACCCCTCTCCCATCGACTACTCCGTCCCCTACCCCCACCTGGTGATAATGCCCTACCCCACGAAGTACGTTGTCCCTTGGAAGCTGGAAGACGGCGCAGACGTCCTCCTAAGGCCCATCAGGCCCGAGGACGAGGCCATGGAGGCCGAGTTCATCAACGGGCTCTCGGAGGAGACGAGCCGCTACAGGTTCTTCAACATCGTGAGGGACCTCCCCCACGGCGACCTGGTCCGCTACTGCAACATCGACTACGACAGAGAGATGGCAATCGTCGCAGAGGTCAAGGAGGGGGGCAGGCGCCGGGAAGTGGGGGTCGGCCGCCTTATCGCCGAGCCCGAACGCGCCCGTGGCGAATTCGCGGTCGCGATCGCAGACCAGTACCAGGGCAAGGGCCTAGGAAGGAAGCTCCTCGACATGATCATAGACATCGCAGAGGAGAAGCACCTCGAAGCAATCTACGGGGTCGTCCTAAAGGACAACGCTGTCATGCTGAGCCTCTGCAGGGAGATGGGCTTCACCCTCACCACCCAACAAGACTTCGTCAGGGCCGAACTTACGCTCAAGTAGAAACGCCTGCCTGGGAGGAGAGAATCCAAAACTAAAGCCCCCGATGGAGGGTCTTTCCCCCTCCACCGGAGCCATGCTCGATACGTCTTGGCCGTAGTCCTCCTTCTGTTCTAGACGGGATTCAGCTCAGCGGCCTACCCTGGTCTCCTGCAGGCGTTTCATCAACCACGTTTGGCCTTGCTCCGCGCGGGTCAGCCGTTTCATCCCGGTACCCACCGACCTCAAGGTCGCCCCATCATCGCCCAAGATGGGCCGGGTCACGTTTCTGTTCTGGAGCCAGCCGTCTCCGGCTGCGTCTCATGACGCCGCGCGTCCTGCTGCGAGGGAGGAACTTCCCCAGGAGGTCCCCGTGGCCCATCCGCCAACTCGTATCGGGACCTCGTCCACCCTTCGGCAATTAACCGTTTGCTATTCCGGGAAGAGGTGCGGGAAGTACTCCCTCTCCTGTTGGAGGACCTTGCCTTCGCTCTTGCACTCCCTGTACGACTCGAGGGGGTCGTGGTTGAGCGTCAGGAAGTTCGGGCCCCACTTGTAGATAGCAAGGTACGCCTCGGCCTGTTCCACCTCCCCCAAAACGTAGAGGGTCGCGGCCACCGCCTCCAGGGAACTCAGCATCCCCGGCCTCGCGTAGTTGACCGGATTCGCCGGGAGAAGCAGAGGGACCCGCCTGTGCTTTCCTCCCAATCTCTTGAAGAATATCTCCTGCGCCTGGTTCCAGGAGCAATCCACGACGAGGATTCCCTTCGCATCCCTGTCAGGCGGGGAAAGCATCCGGTGCGCGTAGGGGTTCAGCACGAGGGTGGTGTCAGAGGCGTGGAACTTCCTTCCAACTCCCTTGGCCAGGTCCATGTGAATCATCTTCCTGGCCGTGCACTTGATGGGGTCGTCCTGGCACAGTTCAAGAGCGTAGACATTCAATCTGGGTTACGAGCCTCGCACTTTCTGATTCGGTAATAATTGTTTCTCGAATGCTCCTTCTATCTCACAACTCTTTTATACCGTGGATGCTCATTTAGCACGACGTACAATGCCGATGGCCTTCGTTTTAGTCAACGCTGACTTGGGCGCTGAAGAGGACCTCCTGAAGAAGCTCCGCGAGATTCAGAACGTGAAGGACGTCTACGTGGTCTATGGGGTGTACGACATCGTCGCCAGAGTACAGGCAGACACCATGGAAAAGGTCAAGGAGACGATCACCTGGAACATCCGCAGACTAGACAAGGTGAGGAGCACCCTCACCATGATTGTAGTCGAAGCCTAGTTACCCTCCTTCCCAAGCTAAAATACCGAATCTCTTCCGGTCATCCTATGCGCTGCCTCGTCGGGATTGACGACACAGATTCTTCGCGCGGCTATTGCACGACCTACCTCGCCTATCGCATTACGACGGACCTTGTCCCCCTGGTGAAGGTCCTTCCTTACCCGCGTCTCGTCAGGCTCAATCCCAACGTCCCCTTCAAGACCAGGGGGAACGCAGCCATCTGTCTCCCGCTCGAGACCTCAGATCCGGAACGAGCCTTCCGGCTCCTCGCTTCCAAGGTCGCCGAACTCTCAGATGTCGAAGGCGGGGCCAACACAGGAATGGTATTCCTGGAAGACCTGAGCCTGAAAGAACTCTTCAGGCCCGTCTACCTCGACGCGCTCTCGGGGATAGTCAACCCAAACCGCGTAAGAAGAGTCCTTTCAGACCACCGCGTAAAGTCGTTCGAGCTCGGGAATGGAATGGGCCTGGTAGGGGCAGCGAGCGCCCTGGCCTTCGACGAGAGCTACGACCACACCTACGAACTCATCGCCTACAGGCGCAAAGAATTCTGGGGAACGAAACGGCTCATCGATTCAGCTTCCGTCAAGGAGATGGAAATCCGCACCTGGCCTCACACCCTGAACAATTACGACCACCAAAAGAGGAAAGTGCTCATCGCACCCCACGGTCCCGACCCCGTCCTTCTCGGAATCCGCGGCGATTCCCCGGCGGCCGTACTCGAAGCCTTCCGCCTCGTGTCCTTCGAGGAACGCCAACTGGGTCACATGATCTACCTTTCAAACCAGCACACCGACGCGCACGTCGAAAAGCCGCTCGACTGGAAGGTCTATTCCTCAGGGTGGGCCGAAGGAAAGGTTTCTTCACCAAAAGTGGGCCCGGGCGGACACGTTTACTTCGAGCTGGACCTCGCGGGAAAGAAGCACAACTGCGCCGTCTATGAGCCCACGGGCGACCTGAGAAGGGTAGCGAAACTCCTCCGGGATGGAGACGCAGTCAGAGTCTACGGGGGCGTCAGGCGCCCCACATCCAAGCATCTGAAAGTGATCAACGTGGAGAAAATCCAGGTCCTGTCTGTGTCGAAGGGTCCTCCGAGGACTCTGGCGAGGGGCGTCTACATTTCTTCGCCGAGGGCCAACAGGCACCTGACCAAACCCTTCGCGAGATACGGGTACCAAACCCAAGAACAGGAATCGACCGAGGTTTCAGGCTGGCTGGGCAGACCGTCTATCGAGACGCCAGCGCTTGCCTGAAGTCTTCTACCAGGTCTTCCTTGTCCTCGATCCCGACCGAGAGTCTAATCAGAGCCTCAGGGATACCCGTCTTGGCCCTCTGTGCCCTAGTCAATTGGGTGTGCGTCATTATCGATGGCTGGGACACCAGGGTCTCCACCCCCCCCAGGCTTGCCGCGAGGAACACGACCTTGAGCCGTTCGGTCAACCTCATCGCGTCCTTCATCGTCCCCTTCAACTCGAAGCTCATCATCCCTCCGTAACCCTTCATCTGCTTGTTGGCAAGCGCGTGCTGAGGGTGGTCTTCCAACCCGGGGTAATGCACCACCTTCACCCTTGGATGGGCGGACAGAAACTCTGCGAGCGCCATCGCGTTCTCATTCTGGGCCTTGACCCTGAGCGCCATGGTCTTCATCCCTCGGAGGACCAGCCAGGCCGCATGGGGGTCGAGGGTCCCTCCCAGGTCTCTTCTCATGTGCTTGATCTTGTCCACCTTCTCCCTGTCGCTGGCCGCCGCTCCCGCGGTCACGTCAGCATGGCCGTTGAGGTACTTTGTAGCGCTGTGAAGGGATACGTCCGCACCCTGTTCGACAGGCTTCTGGTTGATGGGAGATGCGAAGGTGTTGTCGACGAGGAGGAGTGCACCGGCGCCATGTGCGAGCTTCGCCGCCTTCCGGATATCAACGAGCTTGAGGGTGGGGTTCGTGGGGCTCTCCACGTAGACCATCTTCGTGTCCTCGCGAATCGCGTCCCTCATGGCCTTTTCGTTGGTCGTCTCGACGAGCGTCGTCTTCACCCCGAAGTTCGGGAGTATCTTGTCCATCAGCTGGAACGTCCCTCCGTACAAATCGCTGATCGCCACGACATGGTCTCCAGCCTTGAGGAAAGTGAGGACCGAGGTAGAGATGGCAGCCATCCCCGAGGAGAAGAACGCCGCATCCTCAGTTCCTTCGAACGCCGCCAGTTTCTTCTCGAGTCGTACCGTGGTGGGGTTGTCCCACCTGCTGTAGACGTACCTGCCGCTCTCGCCCGTGACTGCCTTCCTGGCGTCCTCAGCCTTCGAGAACGCAAAGGTCGAGGTCTGGTAGATGGGAGTCACTACGGAGCCGGACTGCTCGTCAAAGGGCTCAGCTTCATGGACCGACCGGGTAGAATCTCTGGCCATATCACTTCGACAGGGCTTCCTAGGTGTAAATAAGTAGGACAGAGGCATACACACAGCCACTTGGACGCGACATCGATCCTCGGGATCCCGCTCTATACCTTCTCAAAGCACTCCGGAATGGGAGCGTCGCCCGGGGCGCTGAGGTCGGCTGGACTACTGACCGCGGTGAGGGGGGCCGTGCTCGACGAGGGGGACCTCGCGATAGCCCCACTCAAGGTCGACCTGGAGGAAGGACATGTCAAGAACTTTGGCTACTTCAAGGACGCGACCGCGCGAATTTGCGAAGCCTTCAGTCGGCTACGGACTGAAAGGGTGATTCTGATTGGCGACGAGTGCTCGGGGACCGTCGGGAGTGTCGCCGGCCTCAAGGACGTCTTCGCAGGAAAGCCGGGAATGCTCTGGATGGACGCTCACGGGGACTTCAACACTCCGGAGTCCTCTCCCTCCGGCTACATCGGGGGAATGTGCCTTGCCATGGCATGTGGGAGGGGTCCCAAACTCGGGGATGAGGTCGAGACCGCCAGGCCCCTGCTCGCTCAGGAGAGATTGGTCCACGTCGGCTCTAGGGCGCTCGACGAGCCCGAGGTCTTGGCGTTCAACTCCTCCCCTGCGAAGCTCTTCACGGCACAGCAGGTCAGGACCACAGGCGCCAGAGACGTGGCCGAAGAGGCAGCGAGGCACCTCGCCAACAGGTCTGACTGGATCATCTGCCACCTCGACGTGGACGTGATAGACCCGAGCATCGTCCCCGCCGTCAGTTACCCGACTCCGAACGGGCTGACCCCGGACGAGGTCGTTGCGATCATCTCGGCCCTGGACAAGACTGAGAAGCTGAAAGTCATCGAGATTGCAGCATACAACGCATCCCTTGACAGAGACAGGTCTTCGGCACACGCAGTCGTCGACCTGATGAAGCGGGCTGACCTTTGGAATCAGGCGGCCTAATTGTCCAGGCAGACCTAGGAATCGCCGAGCATGGTCCCTAGCTCACCGCTTTCTTGACGAGCGCGGCAATCCTTGCCTCTTCGGCAGCGGTCAACCCCTTCAGCGCGAAGGCGACCGGCCACATGGTGCCTTCGTCGAGGTTCGCCTTGTCGCTGAAGCCGACCGTCGGGTACCTCGTGTTGAACTTCTGCGCTGCTTGGAAATGGCAGACGACCTTGCCATCCTTGGTATAGGCGGGCATCCCGTACCAGAGTCTCGACGAGAGGGCTGGCGCGCTGACTTTGATGATAGCATGGACCCGTCTGCCCATGGTGCGATCCGGTTCCGGCATCTCGGCGATCTTCGCGAGCACGGCGCTTTCCCCGTCTGCCTCCGGTCCGGGGCGGGCGGCCGCCTTCAGCTCTTGGATGCGGTCCTTCATCGCGACTCGTTCCTCGTCCGTGAATCCCTTGAACTTCTTGCTTGTCGCGGTGGAGCTCTTGGCTGACATCTGCGTGTCCTTCTGTGCAGGTTTCATGGAATTCTATTCGTCTTCAGAGATTAATACCTTTCACGAGTTCATTCCTCGCGTTTCAATCACCTTCTTTGGGGCCTTGTTGGAGAGACTGCTTGCAGCCGTCAGAGCCAGCATTCTCAATAGGGGTTCGAATCCTTTCGCATTCGGCACTTGCAATTGGAGTTCAGGCATTGGAGTTTCGACGAATTTCACTAGAACAAAGGTAGCGAGGGGAGGATTTGAACCTCCGCTCTGCGGGTGACTCCGTTGGAAGCTTATGAGCCCGCCGGGATGTACCTAGCCCCCGTTAGGGACTGGCTTCCCCACCTCGCTGAAATGGCCCGAGCTATTGACTGTTTAATAGGCTTCTCGTCTTTCTGATTCTTGTAGGAGGAGGACAATCTCTGAAGAACTCAGGTGCGGATAATCTGCCATGAACGGTGCTGTGAATTATTAACAGCCCCATCTGGGTTGCTGAATCATCCGGTTGAAACGGCCTTCTGCATGCACGCGCACCTACTGTATGCGCAGCAGCTGCACCTTCCGCAACTCTCGTAGTCTCGATGCCTGCAGATTCGACAGATGCACGCTGCCATGAATCCGCCGCCCTCTACCGACTTTCTTTAATCTTGTCGAATATCAGAGGCTCCGGGTCCTCCCCCAGCTCCTCCTGCAACCCCCTCTTCAGGGCCAGGAGCCTCACGACGTCGTGCTTCTTGACCGTGAACCGCTGGACTTCGGCCTCGAACTGCCTGACCGTGCTCGAGTCCACCATCTTGTCGGCGAAACACACAATCCTCTCTTCGAGGGTTCTTGGGACGTAGTCAAGCTCGGGGAGGCCCAAAAGCTTCGCTTCCTCCGGGGATATCCCAGCGCCCACGTGCTTCCTTACGATCTCTACTACCTTCCGGTCTACGCCTTCGTGCTCGATTATCTCCGAGCCTTCGACTCCGTGACGGACAGTTTGGGTCCTTGACCTCCCAATGTCGTGTAGAAGGGCCCCCGCCGTGATTGCCTTCGCGTCGACGGCGACTCCCTTTGTCTGAAACTCCCCAGCGAGGACGTTCGCAACCTTCGTAACAGTCTTGCAGTGCTCCACAATCACATCCTTGCTCCCGTACTTCCTGTGCAGCTCCAACGCCTGGGCGTCGGAGGGTATCACTTGACGAGTTCCTCTTCCAGTTGTTTGATCTTCCAGCGAAGGGAGTCCTTCAGTTCCGCGTTGTCCTGCCTGTTGAGGGCCTTCCCACAGGTCGGGCACTTGAAGAAGTTCTCCATGGCATCTTCGAACGTCCTTGTCAGGCACGTAGGGGTCCCGCAGTGGTAGAACTCGTGTGTCTCTTCGTAGTCTAGCCTTTGCTTCAGCCTGTTGAGGACCTTCTTCCTCTGGGTCTGGATGAACCCGTCAGTCTGGTCCCTCTGGGCCTTCCACCTGTAGACGAACCACCCGCGCTTCGGGTCCCTCACCCTCACCCCGGTTATGAGGCTCCGGCCGAAGAGGTCGTAGAGCGCCTTCCTCACCGTCTTTATCTTGAGGCCGGTGGCAGAGGCGATCTCCTCGTCTGTGGCGTTTTCATTGTTGAGGAGAGCCCTGGCTACCCTGACGTAGTCCGGCCCCCCGATGAGACCGGCGACCTTCACAAACGTGTCCTCGTATTCTATTTTCAATCTTCTACAACTCTCTTGCCCCTCGCTGAGGGCAAAATCCGAAGTCTACTTTTTGGAAACGTCCTCTTAAGCTCTTCTCCACCCTGAATCTCATGAAGCGCAATCGCGAGGGCCGCCACTTCCGAGTGGGGCTGCGAGGTCACCGACACGTTGTAGTCAGCCTCATGGTATACCTTCCCCGGGACCTTGGGTCCCCCGACCACGATCAGAATTTTCTCCAACCCCCTGATTTCCTCCAGGACGTCCTGGATGGGAGTCCCGTACATGGTGAGGTGGACTACGCTCCTGCCTTCCTGCTTCGCGTCTTTGATGACCTTCCTCCAGGGTGCCATGAGCACCGCCTGGAAGTCCCCGCCCCAGGTGCGGTTCACATCCTCAAGCGTCGCCAGGACGTCCTTCTCCGCGTCTTCAAGAAAGATGGATTCCGCGCCGAGCGCCCTGGAGACGAGGCAGAGGTGCGTCAGGGTCCGCTCGTCTCTCACAAACCGCTGTCCAAGTCTCAAGACCCTTATGCTCCGATCCAAAGTTTTCAGATTTCGTCCGACCCTGCCCGGGGTTCCGTATAACCTCTGAGGCCACAGACCTCCCGCCGGTCCCCCATTCCTTTTATCGCCCTGCCGGTCGCGCGGCCTACGATGGAACAAGCGGGCGAGCACCGGAGGGTCTCGATCATGCTCGATTATCTCTTTGGCAGAGGGGTAAGCAAGGCGCTCCCCAAAGAGAATCTCAGGGTCGTCTACTCGCGGCGGTCAGGCAGGGTCAAGCTGATCTTCCACGACGGCAAGCTATTGGCCACCGTAAAGCCCAACGGCGCCATGGCGCTCTCTATCTACGGCGCGGAGCTCCTTTCCAAGGGTCCGAGCTTCAAGCACAACTACGTCGTCGTCTCCGACGATGCGGCAGGGTTCGTCAGGGGAGGCAAGTCAGTCTTCTGCAAGTTCGTCGAGTCGGCGGGGAAGAACGTCCTTCCCAAAGGAGAGGTCGCGGTCGTGGACAAGCAGGGGAAGGTTCTCGGGGTCGGGATGGCTGTCATGAAAGGAGAGTACATCCGAGGATTTAAGTCTGGGGCGGCCGTGAAGGTCAGAACAGGTCGAGAGAAATGAAGATGGACAACAGGAACGCCCGCCGCATGATGGAGCGCATGGGCATCAGCACGAAAGAGATCCCCAACGTCGAGGAGGTCGTCATAAAGACCCCCGACAAGGAGATGCACATCAAGAACCCTTCAGTCTCGGAGGTGAACGCCCATGGGACCAGGGTCTTCCAGGTGATAGGCGAGGTTGAAGAGGTCGAGATCGAGAAGGAGGCCTTCAACGAGGAGGACGTCCTTCTTGTCCAGCAGCAGGCGAGCGTAACCAGGGAAAGGGCGGTCGCCGCCCTGGAGGAATCGGACGGCGAGGTCGCCAGGGCGATTCTCAAACTGACTTCCTGAGACTAACGTTTAATTACGCAAACCCGAGCCAGACGAAAAAGCGGCTCTCGTGAATTCGGCAATCGAAGACACTGTCAAGGCCCTAGCGGAATTCGAATCCGAACTGGACAGGGCGAAGGCCGAGGCATCCGAGTCCAAGAAGAAGATGCTCAAGGACGCATCCGTCTGGGCGGAGTCTGCCAAGGCAGCCGCCATCTCAAGGGCGCAGCAGATGGCCTCCGAAACGATGGCGAGAGCGATGTCCGAGGCAGAGAAGGAAGCCGAAGAAATCAGGAAGGAGGGCGAGTCATCATTGAAAGCGTTCGAATCGTCGATTTCAAGAAGAAAGACGAAGGCTGCCGAAGCCGTCGTCGCAAGGCTCCTGGGGGAGTCGAAATGAAAGTTGTCGCCGTCGGGGGCAAGGCCTTCGTCACCGGCTTCGTCCTTTCGGGCGTGACCGGCGAGTACGTTTCCTCGCCCCAGGCTGCCCTCCGGAAGGTGGAGAGCCTGGTCAAGGACCCTATGGTGGGTCTCATAATGGTGAGCGACGAGGTGGCCAAGCCAATCGCCGAGCAGCTCACCTCGATGAGGTCGAAGAGGGCCATTCCGCTAATCTACGAAGTTCCCGGCCCGGGTAGCAAGAAGGAGAAGGTCGAGTACAGGGCCATGCTCCGGGCGATCCTAGGAGTATGAGTGGGTTGAGCAAGGCAGCGTCCGACACGCTCGAAAAGGTCTCCCAGGAATTCGAAACCGAGGTCCTTGCCGACCTGCAGGAGGGAAAGGTCCAAGCTCAGGCGGCTGTGGAGTCAGCGCGCAAAGAAGCGGCAGCGGCCGTCGAAAAGATCCTTGAGACGAGCGTCAAGCACGCCGAGTCCCTGAAGCGACAGATCATCGGAGCCGCAGAACTGGAGTCCAGGGACGCTCAGCTCAGGTCGTTGGAGAAGACGGTCAACGAGGCGTTCGGTCTGGCGGTGGACGAGCTCAAGGCGGGCTCGGGTCCCGCATACGAGAAGTCCCTTGCCCAACTGGTGAAGGAGGGTCTTGACGTTATCGGGCCGAGGGCGAACGTCTCTTGCAGCCCAAGGGACAGGAAGGCCGTCTCCGCGGCTGTCCGAAAGCTAAACGGCGGGCAGGTCAAGCTGGCCGTCGAGGACAAGAGCATCGAGACCATCGGTGGCGTCGTCCTCGTGACCCCCGACGGTTCGGTCAGGTTCGACAACACCTTCGAAGCTAGGCTCGAAAGGACCAGATCTATCCTCAGGAAAGAAGTCGCCGGAATCCTGACCGGCAGCTAGTGGTTTCTATCTATCAGCACTAACGTAGAGCGTAATCTTTCCGTTGGTTTCTACGATGGCCGCCTGAGGCCCTACGTGCTGCGAGAACCAGGGAAAGGCTTGGTGCACGTTGTGCAAAGTCATCGTCGCGCTGTCGTAGGTCGGAGTCGTCAGGTGCATCGTCTCCTGATGGCCGTCCGGGAATGTCACTTTCACATCTTCGTCGGGGTACAACGTCGAAATGTAGAAGATCACGCCTCCGCCCGTGAACGTGGACCAGTTCGATACCTTCACGGTCACGTTGGTCTGACCAAACATCACACTCCCTCCATTCTCGGTAAGGTTGAGGCTAACCGGGTTAATGCTGACCCCCGAACCAGTCGGGATAAGAGTGAATTCCACACCATGGAAAATTAGGGTAAGGCTGTTATTATCGGGCAGGCCCTGCAGCGAGAGAGTCGAGTCCCAGTAACTCTTCCCCGACAAGGTTGCCAGCCCCGACGGCTGTGCCGAAAGCTGCGCTATTCTGAGCTGCTGGACCCCAGCGACGGCTGCAAGGAGGACGAGCAGGATAGCGAGACTCGCAAGCAGTATCTTCCTGATTTCCACCGGTCTTCTGCGATGGTAGGATTCCCCATCCCAGTCTCTAGCTGTCCCGACGATCCTCAATGCTTCCCTCCCGTCGTCGGTCAGCATGTAACGCCCATCTGGCCCCAAGAGACCAGCCCACCCAGCTTCCCGAGATGAAACGTCAGGTGCCCCGAGCTTTCGATACCCACCTGTCTCTTCAGCTCCGCGAACCCCAGCGGTCCCTCCCGCATCGCCTGCAGGATCCTGATCCTGTTGGGATGCCCCAGCGCTTCGAAGAGCTCGGCCCTGGCCGAGTCGAAACCCCCTCGCCCGTCCCCTTCCGACATTGTCAGTGAGTATGAATGGGCTGGCGATATATTTCCTCGTTCGTAGACCTGCGAGAGAAAGCTGAAGAAACTGTGTCCAGAATCATGGACTTGTTCTAAACATTATAAGGCCGACAATTTCGACGCTCGAGCAGGTTCTGTTTTGCCTGTAAAAGGAAAGATTGAGTGGATTTCCGGGCCGGCTGTAAAGGCCTCGGGGATGTCATCCGCCAAGATGTACGAGGTGGCCTCGGTGGGCGACGAGAAGCTGATCGGCGAAGTCATCAAGCTGACGGGGGACATCGCCTTCGTCCAGGTCTACGAGTCCACCAGTGGCCTCCGGCCGGGCGAGCCAGTCATAGGGACAGGCCAGCCCCTCTCAACCACCCTGGGCCCCGGCATGATCGGCACGATCTACGACGGGCTCCAGAGGCCCCTCGACGTCATAGCGAAGAAGGCCGGCTCCTTCATCACCCGAGGCGTCACCGCGAACTCAATCCCATTTGACAAGGAATGGGAGTTCGTTCCCTCGCTCAAGAAGGGAGACGACCTCGAAGGGGGGAGCATCATCGGCACGGTGAAGGAGACTCCCCTGATCGACCACAAGATCCTGGTCCCCCCGACGGTGCCCAAGGCCAAGGTGAAGGACGTGGTCAGGACAGGGAAGTACAAGATCGACGAGACAGTGGTGACGGCGGAGGACAAGACTGGCAAGAAATACAATCTGATGCTCTACCACAAGTGGCCAGTCAGGAAGCCCAGGCCGATCCGCGAGAGGCTCGACCCCGAGATTCCTCTGATGACCGGCCAGAGGGTCCTTGATTCCGTATTCCCCATGGCCAAGGGGGGCACCGGCGCCATCCCCGGCGCCTTCGGAACCGGAAAGACAGTCACCCTACACAGCGTCGCAAAGTGGGCAGACGCCAAGGTGGTCTTCCACATCGGCTGCGGAGAGCGGGGCAACGAGATGACCGAGGTCCTGGTCGAGTTCCCGGAGCTGATCGACCCCCAGAGCGGCAGGCCCCTGATGGAGCGTACGATCCTGGTAGCGAACGTGAGCAACATGCCCGTGGCTGCGAGGGAGGCTAGCATCTACACCGGCGTCACCATGGCGGAATACTACAGGGACATGGGCTACGACACCGTCCTCGTCGCCGACTCCACCAGCAGGTGGGCCGAGGCCCTCAGAGAGATCAGCGGAAGGCTAGAGGAGATGCCCGCCGAGGAAGGGTACCCCTCCTACCTTGCGTCCAGGCTGGCCGAGTTCTACGAGAGGGCGGGGAGGGTCGACGTCCTGGGGACTCCCGAACGGACCGGTTCCATCACACTCATCGGCGCCGTTTCCCCTGCCGGGGGCGACTTCACCGAGCCGGTCACCTCCCAGACCATCAGGTTCGTGAAGAACTTCTGGGCCCTCGACGCGAAGCTCGCCTACGCGAGGCACTACCCGTCGATCAACTGGATGAGCTCCTACTCCGGATACACCGAATCAGTCAGCAAGTGGTGGAAGGAAAGGGTGGACAAGGACTGGCTCTCCGTCAGAGGGGAGGCCTACGGCATCCTCCAGAGGGAAGACGCACTGAAGGAGATCGTCAGACTCCTCGGCCCGGAGGCCCTCCCGGACGAAGAGAAGCTCATACTCGACGTTGCTAGGATGATCCAGATAGGATTCCTCCAGCAGAACGCCTACGACGACACAGACGCCTACTGCAGCCCGCAGAAGCAGTTCAAGATGATGAAGATGTTCGTCCAGTATCACCAGGAGGCGCTCAAGGCTCTCCGAAACGGCGTCCCTCTATCAAAGATCAGGGCCATGCAGATGATCGCCCCGATGCTCAGGGCCAAATTCGCGATCAAGAGCGAAGAACTTGCCAAGCTGGACTCCCTCATCCGCCAGATGTTCGACGAATTCTCCTCAATCTCGTCCGTCCAGGAGGTCAGGGCCGCATGAGCAAGTCCTCGTCGGGGTTAGAGTACAACAAGGTCGCCGAGATCAGGGGTCCCCTCCTCGTGGTCGACGGAGTCGAAAGGGCAGCCTTCGACGAGCTCGTCGAGATCGAGGACAACGAGGGGGGCCGCAGGCTCGCTCGCGTCCTCGAGACAGGATTCGGCAAGGCCGTCGTCCAGGTCTTCGAAGGCACCTCAGGCCTGTCGATCAGCGGGACCAAGGCCCGCTTCCTCGGCCGGACCATGGAGCTTCCAGTCTCAGACCAGCTCCTCGGCCGGGTCTTCGACGGCCTCGGCAAGCCCCTGGACGGCCTTCCCGAGCCCATGGCGAAGAAGTTCCTCGACGTTAACGGCGCCCCCATCAACCCGGAGCGGAGGGAATACCCGACCGACCTGATCCAGACTGGGGTCTCGGTCATCGACGGAATGCTCACACTCGTGAGGGGCCAGAAGCTCCCGATCTTCTCAGGCGCAGGGATGCCCCACAACATGCTGGCCGCGCAGATCGCCAGGCAGGCCACCGTGGTCGGAGAGGGCGAGGAGTTCGCCGTCGTCTTCGCGGCGGTGGGGGTCTCGAGCAGCGAGGCCACCTTCTTCCAGCGGACCCTGGCCGAGTCCGGCGCCATCCGAAGGAGCATACTCTACCTTAACCTGGCCGACGACCCGGCCATCGAGAGGATCATTACCCCGCGGGTCGCCCTGACCGCAGCCGAGTACCTCGCCTTCGAACTCGGAATGCACGTCCTGGTTATCATAACCGACATCACCAACTACGCCGAAGCGCTTAGAGAGATCTCCGCCGCAAGGGAGGAGGTCCCTGGGAGGAAGGGCTTCCCCGGCTACCTCTACACCGACCTGGCCACCAACTACGAGAGGGCCGGGAGGATAAAGGGGCTGAAGGGGAGCATCACCCAGATGCCCATACTTTCCATGCCCAGCGACGACGTCACCCACCCCATCCCCGACCTGACAGGCTACATCACCGAGGGCCAGATCTTCCTCGGCCGTGAGCTCTTCAGGAAGGGAATCTACCCCCCGGTCTACGTGCTCTCAAGCCTGAGCAGGCTCATGGGGCCGGCTCTGGGTTACGTCATCAAGCAGGGCAGGGCCCGGGCCGACCACGGCCAGGTCGGCAACCAGCTCTACAACGCCTACGCCAGGGCTGTGGAGCTCAGGTCTCTCGCCGAGATCGTCGGCAAGTCGGGCCTGACCGGGTCTGACCTGAAGTACCTGACCTTCGGGGACGAGTTCGAGCAGAAGTTCCTCAACCAGGGCTACGACGAGAACAGGACCTTCGAGGACACCCTGAGGATCGCCTGGGAGACTCTGTCGATCCTCCCCCAGAGCGAGCTCACAAACATCAAGGAAGAATTCATCAAGAAATACTACGTCGCCGAAAAGTCGGCCTGATCGAGATGTCCGTAGCCTCAGGCGGAAACGTCCTTCCGACCAAGATAGAACTCATCGGCACGCGTCGCCGCCTCCAGACGGCCGTCAGGGTGAAGAAAGTCCTCGACGACAAGAGGGACGTGCTCCTCAAACGCCTCGACGAAATGATCCAGCAGGCCACGGTCGCGAGGGACGAGATCTCACAGCCGCTCTCTAATGCATACCTTGCCTTATACGACGCCTACCTCAAGCTCGGGCCTCTGCGGCTCGAGGGCATCGCAGCCAACACCCCCCCGATGGTGGAGGTGGATGTCAACGTGCGGAGGATAGTGGACGTGGATGTGCCGACAGTCAAGCTCTCAGAGAAGGAGATAGGCATGACCTACGGCTTCGCCGACACCAACGCGGCGGTCGACAGGGCCTCGCGGCAGATGCGGAAGGTCCTCCCCTCAATCTTCAGGGCCGCCGAGTTCGAGAACGCCATCTTCAGGCTCGCCAAGGAGCTCGAGAAGACACAGCGCCTCCTCAACGCCCTGGAGTACATGATAATCCCCCGCTACGAGACCTCCATCCGCTACATCCAGCAGACCCTCGAAGAAAGGGAGCGGGAGGAGTTCTCCAGGCTAAAGCATGTTAAGAAGGTGCTCGAGAGGAAGGCGGCGCAATGAGCGAGTCCATAACCGACGGACCCTTCAAGTCCGCAGCAAGGCAGGTGGATGCGGCCCACGAGCAGGCGGTCTCCCAGCTGAAGTCTACGGTCGAAAAGTCGAAGGTCACGGCCCTGAAGAAGGTCAGCGCCTAGCTTCGTCCGGTCGTCCCGCGACCGCCCGTATCACCCTGAAGAGGATGGCCATCCCTGCGATGAACCCAGCTGTGGAGAAGGCTATCGCCAGGACGCTCTTCGAGTACCCTACTGCGTCTCCCACGTAGTACCCGACATAGATTCCGAAGAGCACGAGGGGGGTCAGCACCAACGCGGTCGCCACCATGACCGTCCAGAGCACCCTCTTCCCGTTCTTCCCCGCCAAGGCACGGCGCCGCGGCCAGGCGGCGTTAAAATGGTTCGCGGGGGCCCCGGCTTCCTCGGCCCCCCACGCCTACTCGCACTTCGAGTAGCCGCAGTTACCGCAGCGATAGCAGCCGTTCTCGAAGATCAGGCTGTTCTCGTGGCAGTCTGGGCAGGTCCCTCCCATGGAGGTCCTCTTCGGGGCCTCGGGCTGCGTGGGCATGCCCGACTCCTTCACCACATGGTTCAGGGTGAGCAGCTCCAGCGCCTTCGCGATGGCGTCCGGGATCGAGAGCAGCTGGGTCCCTTCGTCCCAGGAGACGTACTTCCCCTTGATCCCCTTGAGGGTGGATATGGCGCTCTTGATGTCCCCGCCGTGCTGCAGGTAGAGGCTGATCAGCCTCCCCAGGGCCTCCGCGTCCGCCTTCTCGTCCCCGCCCGACTTGCCGAGGGTTACGAAGACCTCCTTCAGCTCGCCGTTGACCAGGTTGGCGGTCAGGTAGAGCCCTCCCTGCGGGAGCTTCAACTTGAGGGTCCTCCCCTCCATCAGCCTGGGCCTCTCGAACGAGGTCGCGGGCGCCTCTGTCTTCTTTGCCACTTTGATGGTCTCGAGGATCCCCTCCCTGCTCCCCTCTCGGTAGACGGTGATGCCCTTGCACCCCAGCCTCCAGGCCATGAGGTAGATGTTCTCGACCTCCTCCGGAGTTATCTCCTGAGGCAGGTTCACCGTGCTTGAGATGGCCGTATCGATGTGCTTCTGTATCGTAGCCTGCATCTTCACCCTCATCTCGGGCCTTATCTCGTGGGAGGTGACGAAGTAGTTCGGGAGCTGGGCCTCGCTCTTCGCGCCCGTCCGCCCCATGTACTCCTTGACCAGGGGGTGGAAGACCTTGAACTCCCCCTCGCTGAGTGACTTGCTCCTCCTAGTATAGGCCAGGGCGAACACCGGTTCCACCCCACTGGAGGTCCCGGCCAATATGGAGCCGGAGCCGACCGGGGGAATGGTGGTGATGGCCGCATTCCTGATCCCCTGGGCCCTGATCTTCTCCTTCACCTTCTCGTCCAGCCTCGCGACGAAGGGCTGCGCCAGGTGCTTCTCCGCGTCGAACGCAGGGAAGCTCCCCTTCTCCTTGCCCAGGTCGCTGGAATAGTCGTAGATTAGGTTCTTGATCCTCTCGAAGAGGTGGTCCACGAACCCGATGGTCGAATCTTCGTCGTACTTCAGGCCCAGCTTGATCAGCATGTCTCCCAGGCCTGTGATGCCCACTCCGATCCTCCTGCTGTGGAGCGAGGCAGTCTTCTGCTGTCCCAGCGGGTGCCTGTCGGCGTTGTAGTCGAGGACGTTGTCCAGGAACCGCACCGCGTACTGGGTAGCCCGGGTCAGCGAGTCCCAGTCAATGCTCGCCCTCTCCGTGAAGGGTTCCTTGACGAACACGCTCAGGTTGACAGACCCGAGGCAGCAACACCCGTAGCTTTCCAGGGTCTGCTCGCTGCAGGGGTTGACCCCCTGCACCTCCATCCCGCCGTACTCGGTGGTCGACTCCCTCTTGATCGTATCCCAGAAGAGGACCCCCGGCTCCGCCGACTTCCAGGCCCCCCTGATCAACGACTTCCACACGTCCTTCGCCCTGACAATTCTGTTGACCTCCACCTTATCGTTCTTGAAGTGGAGTTGGAAGTCCCCATCGGACTCGACGGCTCTCATGAAGTCGTCGGTGATCTTCACGGAGATGTTGGCGTAGTTGACCTTCTTCAGGTCGCTCTTGACGTTGACGAAGTCCATCACGTCTGGGTGGTCTACCCTGATGGTGATCATGAGAGCGCCTCTCCTCCCCGCCTGTCCTATCGTCCCTGTGGTCGTCGAAAGGAGCTCCATGAATGAGACTGACCCGGAGCTGTAGATGGCCGAGTTGTTGACCGGGGCTCCCCTGGGCCTCAGCACCGAGATGTCGGTGCCCACCCCTCCGCCGAAGCTGTAGGTCCTAGCTGCCTCCTTGCACCAGTCGAATATCGCCTCGATGGAATCCTCCCTGATCTTGAAGAAGTAGCAGTTGAGGAGCGTCGACTTCCTGGACTGCCCAGCGCCGAAGAGTATCCTCCCACCCGGGACGAAGCGGTAGTCCTGCAGAAGCCAGTGGAACTTCGCCGTCCATTCCTTCCTCCTCTCATCGTCCAACTCCGGCGACGCCAGCTCTGCTGCTACCCTGCGCCACAGGTCGTCCGGCACCTTCTCGACCTGCCTGCCGTCGGGGTCCCTCAGGGCGTACTTTTCATAGAAGACCCTGGCCCGCAGTTCATCCCCTCCGAACGCGGCAAGGGTTTCTGACGGGAGCCTTACTTCTCCCTGGTTCTGTTCTCCGACATTCGGAGCGTCTCGTGGTTCTTCAACAATTGACGTCATAACGTTAACCCCGAACCCATTACCACCGCTATATATTTCACTCATGGCTTGCTCGGTATTGACAAACGAGCGGGGCACATTCACGGACAGTGGACAACATGAGGCGCAGCCCGGTTGAATCTTTTTGACAGGATGTGGACTCGATTCGCTCGGTCAGACCGCTGTCGAATATTGTGTCATGGCCACGGACTTGCATCTCTTGCACCTCGTCGCGTTCTGGGGAAGCTTGGCCCCGCAGTTTCTGCAGACCGAAATGGTCCTGTCCACCTTGAAGTACGGGAGCTTCGGGGTCGCGTTCAGTATCAGATTGTAGATCCCTCTCACTTCCTCAGCGTTCCCGTCGAGGGTGACTGAAAGGCCCCCGCGCAGGCCGCCCGCGAGCTTCACCATGTGATTGACCTTCTCCAGGTTCTCTAGGTCCGCCAGCACCAGCTTCGGCGCCTGGGTGTAGGCCCCCTTCTGCAGCGGCTGGAGGTTGGCCTTCCCGTACTTCTCGGAATCAAGAGAAGCGAGCCGCGCCGCTCCGTCCAGGTCGAGCATCGCCACCCCCAGCCTGTCTATCCTCGTGGACTTGTCGTTCGCCACCTGGGTCGCGGTCTCGACTATCTTCTCCGCCAGCTCATAGCGTGAGGCAGTCGTGGGGTCCCTGATCAGACTCGCCAGAGTTTCATCGAGTCCGACCAGGTTCATTATCAGGGGCATCGTGTCCGAGGTGACTGCGTCGGACCCCGAGGAGAGCGAAGGAAGCAGCCCCCGCTTGAGGGTCCTCTCAATCAGCCTCCTCCTCGTGGAGAGGGCGTCCGCCGCGACTGAGATTAGCAGAGCCAGCTTCGCCCTGAAGTACGTCTCATCCATGTTCGAATCGTAGGCGAGCCGCGGGAGGTTGAGGCTTAGCCCGTGAAGCACGCTTACGTTGTCGGCCTGAGACTCCTGCGGGAGTATGTTCGCGTCCAGGCCGAGGAAGCTCCTTCTCTGGTCCGACGAGAAGAACGCGATCTTCCCCCCGTTGAAAATTATGGCTGCTGCGTCCTTGAGGGTCTTCGTTTCGTCCACCCTGTTGGGCTTGGCAAGCAAGAGCCGGATGTCCGGCCGGGGCGTCTCTTCGACATAGCTCCTGTATGCTCCCATGGCAGCATCCAGGGTCTTGTCCAGGACTTCCCTCCCCACGTCGTCATGGTGCCTGTAGGGGTTCAGCTCGATGCTGATGGCCGGGGACTCGGAGCCCGCCATAGGGGAGCTCGCAGCCTCGAAGAACCTGAGCAGAAGGAGCTCCAGCTCCCTCTTCCCCCTCGACTTGCAGAACGGCCCGAGGAACTGGAGGAAGTTGCGGAAGACTATCTCGTCCGACGCCTCCTTACAGAGCATGGACGACATGTTCAGAACTATGTTCAGCGCCCGCTCAGCGTTCTCCGGGCTTGGTATCATCGAAGTGTTGACTATCCTCCCCTTCGGGTTGAGGCCCCCGCTTCTGACGGAAAGCAGGTCCACGAAGACCGTGTCCGGGGTGAGCCCCCAGACGCCTGCGTTCGTGATGTGGATGTCCCCGGAGAGGTGGGCGTCGGCCACGTCCCTCGGCAGCTGCTCGAGGAGAAGGTACTCGGAGAAGACCTGCCGCCCCGTCTGGTGGATCAGCGACTCCACGTTCCCGCCGTCGTCCCCCGCCTTCCCAAGGAGCTGGGTCACGTCGTAGATGGGCATCCCGAGCCTCGTCAGCTTGTGCCTGTACTCCTCCATGCTGTGCTCGACTAGGAGGGCGTTCACTATCTCTCGTATGAGGGGCGCGGTGAGGTATTGGGTCTGGAACTTGTAGAGGCGCGACTCCGTTTCACTGGTAATCTTCTGGGCCAGCTCGACGGGCATTCCCGCCTCCTTCACCAGCGACTGCAGGATCTTGTTCGCGTTGAACTCCTCCATGGTCTGGTGAGATGTCCTCACGTACAGCTTCCCGCTCTCGACCAGGGACTGTTCTTCGATCTGCCGGGTGAGGTTGAGGACCAGCCTCCCTAGGTTGGTCACGGTGTACTTCCTTTCCTGTCTGTTCAGCTGTATCAGGAGCTGCTTGACAAGCTTCCTAAGGTGGTAGGCGAACTTTCCTGATTCCTTCTTCGACTTGAACCCGGCCAACGTCTTGAGCGCGCTGTAGGTCAGCGGCCCTTTGATGTTCAGTATCCTGAGAATCTCAAGCCTCTGCGGAGACGCGATGACGCTGTAGATCGTCTTTACTCTCCGAGGGGCGGCCTGCAACGCGGGAAGACTTCCCAGAAGAAACTATATCAAGCTATGTGGACAGTTAGTCAAAAGAAGTTCTGTTAAACCGAGAATCTCGAAAACGACGTGCGAGAAAGGAATTTGCAACGTTGTGGTTCACCAGACCGTTGTTGAATTGATTGAAGTCCTTCTTCCTCGACGCATGCCGACCGAAGAACTTGGTCAGGGGGCGTTGTTGTGAGTTTAGATTGGGTCGGCCGGGCATGCTCCCAACTGCCTCGATTGTGTAGGCGATGGCCGCCGAAAAGTCAAGCCGATACTACGATTTCGAAAGTGTAGCCTACGGCCCTTCCATCGTTCCATGAAGCAAAGGCGCTTAGGTAGTAGTTCCCCGATTGCAAGTCGATGACTAACGAGCTTGAAGTGTTCTTGATTGCCACCACCTCGGAGCCGTTAACGCCAGTGCTCTTCCAAATCGCAACACGATACATGCTTGGATTGGAATAACCGACGACCTGGAAGACCACTGATGTGTTTTGAGTGATGAGTGTGCCCAATGGGGGTAAAACTTTGAGGTTGACCCTGTCTTCGCAAGTTCCGTTTGATGGTGGACTGGGCCAACAAGAAGCGTAGAGTGCCCCATAGTGGTTATTCCCTTGGTAAGAGAGGATGACTTGAGGGGGTTGAGTATTCTGCGAACCCTCGTACGCAACAACATAGATCAGCACGCCTGCGACAATGACAACTATGATGAGAGCAAGCAGGAAGAAGCGTTTCATGAACTCTTAGTCTGGCGCTTCCTATTTACGACTTTGATGGATGGGGTCGGCCGGATTTGAACCAGCGATCTTCAGCGCCCAAGGCTGAAAGCCTAGACCAGACTAGCCGACGACCCCACTAATTCGGCGTCCCCCTCTGCCTTAGTTATGGGTTCTGGGCTTGGACGGAGTTGGTCTTCCTTTGGAGACGAAGGCATCCCCCTTCACGTAGAACCGCCACCGATAGCCCGCCCCTTCTCTTATGCCGACCCTCGAACTTGTTCCGAATTCCTTTGGGGCCCGTCCCCTCTCAACGAAGAGCCGCTCCGACGTCACGAGATCTTCCCCGTTGAAGTCCCGGTCTATCTTCAAGGCCTTGGTTAGCTTCCCCGGCCCATCGGTTACGCCACTTGGTGCCCCCACTCCTCGATTAGCTTTCATGGCCGACTCCCCCTCGGTGGGGTGGATTGCCCTAATCAGGACTGCTCCTGGAGTTCCTTCGGACTCTGTGGCGAAGTTGAGCATGTGGTGGAAGCCATATGTGAAGTAAATGTAGGCGTGCCCTGGCTCTCCGAACATCACGGCGTTCCTGGGCGTCTTGCCGACATAGGCGTGACTCGCGGGGTCTCGCTTCCCTCTGTAGGCCTCGGCTTCCACTATCTCACCGGCCATGCGAATCCCGTCAAGAATCCGGACGATTGTGCAGCCGAGGAGGTCTCTGGCGACAAACGGGGTGTATCTCTCAAAGAACGAACGCCCTAGTCTCGCTTCCAAGACTTCCCCTACCCTTTCGGCTTCACATTTCTGAAACTCAAGTACAGCAGGCCAATGCCCAGAACGTAAAGGGCTGAGGCCCCTAGCCACGGCACGTCGTAGAGGAAGGAGTTCCCAGTGGTGACACCGGCATAGAGAATCAGTCCGCCCAACACCGTTGTGACGCTGTTCGGAAGCCGCCAAACGATGGCTGCAATCGCGCTTGCGAGGCCCCTTCGTCCGGGATGGATAATCCCCATCAGATAGGAGTCCATGAGAGGGCCAGCCATGTTCATGAGGGTAGCTCGGACCAGATATGCTGCCCCCGCAAGGAAGACGTTAGGAATTACTGCAAGGCTGAACATGAAGAACGTCGAACTCCCCGCCGTCATTAGGATGGCCCTGAAGAGCCCGAACCTCTTCGAGAGCCTCGGGCTCCCGAAGGCAGCGAAAGCGATTGTTATGCTTGACAGGGCAAGGAAGGGCCCGCTGTATGTGTCAGGCACCGCGAACTTGTACAGAAGCCAGGTCGCCATCAAGGGAATTATGAGACCAGCGCCGAGTCCGATTATCCCGTTGAGGCCCGAGAACTTCAAGAGCAGCCGGAGGTCGCCCGGACCTTCGTCGCCTTCCGTCTTTTGGGGCGTCTCTTTGTAGTTCCTCAGCAATAGCCATATGAGGACCGGCGCCGCAAAATTCCCCACACCGAGCCAAAGAAGAGACCCTGCGTGGGCCTGCTCCGAGCTTACAGCAAGGGAGGATTGGAGCGCGGGCATGACGAGGGGAACAGACAGTCCAATGGCCAGGCAGACGTTGCTGACGATGAACGAGAGCGAAAACGCAGCGTCCCGGTTCTTCAGGTTCGTCTGGTCTGCGATGATTGCGTTCCAGGACCCCAGGGCGCACGCTTCGGCGAACCCCGCGAGGCCGGAAGCGAAGAGATACCAGGTGAAATCGTGCGTCAGCGAGAAGATTATGAAAGTCGGGGGGAGCAGAAAGCTTCCGAGGATCAGGAACCACTTCCTACCCCTCCTGTCCGACAGCACCCCGATGGGAATGCCCGTCAGGATGAGGACTACCGTTTCCAGGCCCAGTACTACCCCGACATGCCAGGCGTCCAGGACGTTGGCTTCGACGAGGTAGGCAGTGAGGTAGATCAGGAAGTACCCGAAGGTGAGCGTGTTTAGTATCTGGGTGAAGATGAGTAGTTTGACCCTGGTCGGAATCGACGCCATAAACCCGACCCCGGCGGCAGGGACCTCAGTTGTCAATTGTTAGCCTCTTTCTTGAGTTCTTAATTAATCAGGCGAGTCTCCACGCGGCGATGCGGGTAATCGCTGACCTTCAGCTACATTCGAAGTACTCCATCGCGACGAGCAAAGACATGGACCTCGAGCACCTTGCGAAGGGCGCCAAGCTCAAGGGCCTCAACCTGCTCGGAACGGGGGATTTCACGCACCCCAAGTGGTTCGCAGAGCTGAAGGAGAAGCTCCAGCCGATTTCAGACACGGGCCTGTTCTCCTACGAAGGCATGACCTGGATGCTCTCGGGAGAGGTCAGCACAGTCTACGAACAGGACGGCAGGAAACGCAAGGTGCATCACCTGATCTATGCCCCCCACCTTGACGCCGCTGAGCAGATTGGCGCCGCCCTCTCGAAGTACGGGAGGATGAGCTCCGACGGCCGCCCCGTCCTGACCGGCATCGACTCGGCTGAACTGGTCGAGATGCTCTCGGCAATTTCGAGCTCAGTCGTGGTCATCCCTGCCCACGCCTGGACGCCCTGGTTCGGGGTCTTCGGAGCCAAGTCTGGCTTCGACTCCCTCAAGGAATGCTACCAGGACCAGGCCGGAAAGATATTCGCCGTAGAGACGGGCCTTTCCAGCAACCCTTCGATGAACTGGCGGCTCTCATCCCTCGACAGGGTTGCCCTGGTCTCCAACTCCGACGCCCATTCGCCAAACCCCTGGAGGCTCGGAAGGGAAGCCAACGTCTTCGAACTCACCCATATGTCCTACGGAGGAATCTTTGACGCCGTCAGGAACAGGGACCCCGAGGCTTTTCTCTTCACCATCGAAGTGGACCCAGCATACGGCAAATATCACTACTCTGGCCACAAGAAATGCGGCGTCTCCCTGACGCCAAAAGAGTCGGCGCAGTTGAACGAAAAGTGCCCGAGGTGCGGGAAGAAGCTCACAGTGGGAGTGCTCCAGAGGATGGAGGCGCTCGCCGACAGACCAGAAGGATACCGACCTCCCGGTGCGATACCCTACCGGAACCTCCTTCCCCTGTACGAGGTCATCTCATTCGCAACAGGGGTGAACAGGCTCTACGTGAAGTCAGTGATCGAAGAGCAGGACAGGCTGATCAGGGCCCTCGGAAGCGAGCTCGCAGTCCTCATGGACGCCGAGCCCCAGCGGCTGCGAGAGTTCACGAAGGAAGTAGTGGTGAGAGCGATCATGGCGGTCAGGGAAGATAAGGTGAAGTTCGCGCCTGGATATGACGGCGCGTACGGCGTCCCGTCGTTCGAGTGATTTGCGGAGCCGTCCGCCCTGTGCTGGAAGAGCCCCTCCCTTGGGAATCCGAACGGTTATAATCGAAATCCGGTGGGAAGGCCCGTGGTCTTGAAGAGGCCCGACTCCGGATTCCAGCGGTTATTCCTCTGGCTAGCGTTGGCCCTCGCGATATGCTTCGGTGCATACTACCAGCAGGTCGTCGGGCTCTACTCGAACTTGAGCGGGCTGCTCACGGAGACCTTCGGTACCGTCTACTCGGCGATTCCTTTCGCGACTCTGCTCATCCTAATCTTCATCCTAAGATGGGGCGAGCTCCACAGGCTCCTTCAGGGCGAGGAGGGCCTGAGGTCTCACCTCCGCCTGCGCGCCGCCGGCGCCTTGCTCGTCGCGTCCCCCTTCGTCCTCCAGCAGTTTGCCAATGGAGTTTCAGACCCGTCAGGATACATCGCGATAGAGCTGGGAGGCGTTACGATCGTCCTCGTGTTCTACGGCACATCCCTAATCTTGAATCCGACGACTCTCAGGTTCATGCTCTCCTACGCAGCTCTCTATCTGTTGGGCGTCGTGGGCCCCGTCCAGCTCCAATCAGTCTTCGGCGGGCCTCTGGCGACATTCTCGTCCCTCCTCAGCTCTTGGATCGCAGGCATCGTCGGCGTCCCGGTGACCTGGCAGGGTGTTTCTTTCAGCTTGGTCTCCAAGGTTGGAGGGACACAGATTACTGGGATTGTGACGCCTGGCTGTTCCAGCGTCTACTCAATCAGCACCTTCCTGGGCCTCCTGGGCCTGATGTACGTGGACTTTCGGAAGCCCGCTTCCTTCACCCTGAAGGTTGCTGTCCTAGGGGTTCTGATCCTGATAATCCTCAACGCCGTGAGGATAAGCCTCTTGCTCTGGGTCGGCTACGACTTCGGGCTAGACTCGTTCCTGTCTCTCCACAACTGGGTCGGGTACGCGATCTTCCTCGGCTTCTACATCGTCCTGCTGGTCCTGTATTCAGGCAATGGCGTCCAACGGAAGCGGGCCTCCCAGGCGATGACTAGCCTTTCGCTTGGTCCTACTACTACTCCCGAGGGCGCAGTCTGATTCACGACCCATCGTCTGGCGACGGGAGGAGGCCTTCTATGCGAGCTGCTTTCTCGCGTCTTGCCTTACGTAGAAGTACAGCGCAGCGATTAGCACCGAGAAAGCCAAGGCGATCAGAGGAGTTTCGATTGGAAACTCTGGTATCCCTCCTCCGGAAGAACTTGAGCTGCTCGAGCTTGAAGTGGAGGTCGAGGACGAGCTTGTGGTACTGGTGGTGGGGGGCACCGAGGAGGTGCTCGACGAACTCGTGGTCGTGCTACTCGAGGTGGTCGAAGTTGTGCTCGAGGAACTCGAGGTCGTGGATGTCGTGGTCGTGGTGGTCGTCGTTGTCACAGCCAGCGCGTATGAGAAGGTCGTCGAGTTGGTAATGGTCGGCGGATACGCTCCCCAGGTTACGCTGACCTTGTAGGTCCCCGCAACCCAGGCAGAACTCCCTCCGGTCACGACGTCAGCTTCGTACGCTCCACTCGTCTTGTTCGGCGCAGCGGTTGTGGCGACCACGATCGAATTCTGAGGGTTGGTTATCTTCACGAAGACCGCCGTGTTTTGCCCTGGCCCCGAGCCATTCGTCGCCCGTACAGAACCCGTCACCTTCACGGTCTGAGTGCCACTGTATGTTCCCAGGTCCATCTTGACGGTGATCTTGAAGGCTGACGTCGCCCCAACTGCTTGGACGCCCACGAGCAGCACGAGGAGCGCTGCTGCGATGACCTTCGCACTGAATTGGCTTTGGCTGTTCATTTTGTCAGAGGACCACCTGGACGTGAACTGGAGTCGATATCGGCACACCATCACTCGTCGTCGCGAATACCGCGACCTGGTAGGTCCCCGAGGGAAGACCGACAAAAGGGACGAAGAACGAAGCCGTGGTCGATGAAAAGGTCGTAGTCGTGGCCCCTGCATACACATTCTGATTCAACGCGTTCGTGACGTCGACGTACACGAATACCAGAGCTCCTGACAGGACGAGATTGGTGTTCGTGTAGTTCCCACCCACCCCGGTGAATCCCGCTATGGTTTCCTTGGCGACTCCCGACGCCGTCAGGCTTGTAGTGGCGTAGGGGGGCGGAGCAACTGCCGACGCGACTGGGACAGCGAGAACTAGCGAAAGAACGAACAAAAACCCGACCCGGTGCCACGCCCTGAACATGTCCACCTATTTCTTTCCTCGTCGGTATATAATCATACGAGTTTGAACACCCTTCCGACAGAAGATGCCCTACTGACGTCGAGTGTGGGGACGGTCGGATTCGAACCGACGATATACAGGTGTCTTCTGCCGCTCCAAAGCTCTATCATCCACGTTGCCGTGTCAGTAGTTTGTTCTTGTTGCACTGGAGCCTGTCGCCTTGCCTGTCCAGGGTGAATTCGCAGTTGGAATTCCACTTGGCTGGGCCACGTCCCCACACGTTCGGCTAGGCGGAGGTGGCGAGGCTTTATGGTTTCTCTCTGCTGCGCCGAGGACTCGGAGGTCCGAACTTCCTCGCGTCTATCAGCTCGTCTAATGTGGGCCTGCCCACCTCAACCGCTTCAAAAGACACCCGTGCGACCGGGCGCCTGATGCTAATCAGTCTGGTAAGGTCAGACGGAGTCCCGAGGACCACAGCGTCGCATTCGACGGCGTTGATGCTCTCCTCCAACTCCTTCAGCTGACCCTCACTGTAGCCAAGGGCCGGGAGGACCTTTCCGAGCTTCGGGAACCTCGCGAACGCGCTTCTTATCGAACCCACCGCCATGCTCCTGGGGTCTACAAGCGTGGCGCCGACCCCCTTCGCCGCCACCGCCCCAGCTCCTATGGACAGCCCCCCATGAGTGACCGAGGGGCCGTCCTCGACAGCCAGGACCCTCTTCCCCCTAACGAGCTCAGGCTTGTCGAGCACCGCCTCTGACTTCGTCTTCACGATCTTCGCACGGGGGTTGAGCCCAAGGCAATTCTTGACCAGCTCGTCGACCACGCGGTCGCTCACAAGGTTGACCTTGTTGATGACGAGGATGTCTGCCATCCTGACGTTCGTCTCCCCTGGATAGTAGGTCAGCTCGTCACCCGTCCTGACCGGGTCGACCACCACGATGTTCAGGTCGGGTTTGTAGAAACTGAAATCGTTGTTCCCACCGTCCCAGAGCACCACATCGCACTCCTTCTCCGCCTGGTCGAGGATCGCCTGGTAATCGACCCCCGCGTACACGACGAGCCCCTTGTCTATGTGCCCCTCGTACTCCTCCCTCTCTTCGATGGTCGTGTGGAACCTGTCAAGGTCCTTGTAAGTGACGAACCTCTGGACGGGTATCGAAAGGTCGCCGTAGGGCATCGGATGGCGCACGACGACCGACTTCAACCCCTGCTTCAGAAGCACGTCCGCCACCCTCCGACTGACCGTGCTCTTCCCAGCACCCGTCCTGACGGCCACGACTGCGACTACTGGCTTCTTGGATCTGATCATGGTGTCGTTTGGGCCGAGAAGGTGGAAACTGGCTCCCTTGGACTGGGCCACCGAGGCCTGGTTCATCACGTACTGGTTGGAGACGTCGCTGTAGGAGAAGTAGACGTCGGTCACCTCCTCTGACTCGAGTATCTCTCCGAGGGTCTCCTCTGGCCTGATCGGAATCCCTTTGGGGTAAAGCCTCCCCGCCAATTTCGCCGGGTAGGTCCTTTCCGAGATGTATGGAATCTGGGTCGCGGTGAACGCAACTACCTTGAATTCTGGGTTTTCCCGGAAGTAGACGTTGAAATTGTGGAAGTCGCGCCCGGCCGCCCCCATTATCACCGCTCTTCTAGGTATCACGAGGACCGAGGAGTCCGCGCTTTCGTTCTTATATGAGATTTCCCGAATCCAGCGATTCCCGAGTGGCTGACCTGGCTACAGGCTCCAGGGCTTGCCGCCGTGAACGACCTTTTCAGGGATGCGCCCGGCCCACTTCTCAAGGAAGCCCAGGTCCTCCTTCCTGTTCCTCAGGTGGTCGGGGAGCATTACGGGGATCTCCTCAGTTATCGGGTAGTATCTTCCGCACTCGGAGCATAGGAGCGCGCCCTCGGATATCACATCCCCCTTCACCTCGAATTCAAGGAGTTCCAGTGGGTAGTGCTTGTCGATGGGGCACGCCAGGATGTCCAGGAGCTTCCTCTGCATGGCGAGGGTATTTCCTATCGTCCGTATAAGCCACTCGCAGGAGACCCAGAAACGTTAATCTACCTTCGCCACGGCCTCCACCACAGCCGGCCATAGCGTGTGGGTCCCACCTGGACTCGTTCCGACCCCAGACTCCAAAGAGGGGGAGAAGTGAAACCACGCGACGCTTGGGTGCTAGTGAGGTGCGAGAGCCCTCGTGAAGCCTGAGTGCCGGCACCTTTTCCAATCCAAGCCTCGATGGTGCGTTTCATGAATCCAAAGTCCAGAACATTTAAGTTCGAGCAAAAGCGCTCGTTTCTTGAATAAGCTTTGTCGATTGTTTCCACCCTCCAACTGGTTGGCGGGGACTTCAACTCGATCCTCACCATCGTCTACCTCGGAGGTTTCGTCCTCTTCATGTTCTACGGCCAGCGCCTCCAGATATGGATGGCCATGGGGGACATCGGGAGGGGTCTCAACAAGCTGAAGGTGATGAAGGACAAGTCGCGCAAGGAGGCCATTGACTATCTTGTCAACGTCGGCAAGACTACGGCCGACCCGGCGCAACGCGTTGACCAGTTCCTCGACTACGTCACGATCATGCCGGTTGACATCGACCCAGCGGGGCTCGTGGGCAAGATTGACCACGTGGTCACGACGAACAACGACAGAGTGAGGGCGGAGGTCGCTGGACTCGTGCCTGGGAACAACCCTGTGACCGTCTCAATCTCCGAGAACCTGCTCGAGGTCGCCACATCTCTGAACCTGATTCACAAGATAGTCAGGCACTTCTACCTGCTTGGCAAGAAGACGAACTCCTACCTGACGCTCATCCAGCTCCAGATGCTCATGCCTATGATAATCCAGGAGGCGGACGCACTCCTCAACGCAGTCGACTCGTTCAAGGTCGGCCAGCCCGTCGGGGACGGGGTCGGACCGGTGGTGGTGTCTAAGCTCATGGTCGGGAAAGAGAAGAGGGCCATCGCCAAGGACACGGTCATGGCGATCACGGAATACAAAGGGAGGAAGCTCTACGTCCTCAAGGCCGACGGACCCATGGCCTATGTCGGTCAACCTGGAGTCGCAATCAAGAAAGTGGTCGAAGAAATGGGAGTCAGGCCCAGCGCAATCATAATGATCGATGCCGCTCTCAAGCTCGAGGGAGAGAAGACGGGCGAGATCGCAGAAGGGGTCGGCGCCGCCATCGGCGGGATCGGGGTAGAGAAGTTCCAGATTGAGGAAGTCGCCACGCACTACAAGATACCGCTCTACGCAATCCTGGTCAAGCAGAGCATCCTCGAGGCAATCACGGTCATGAGGAAGGAGATAGCAGAGGCGTCGGACAAAGTCTCGCAGGTGCTCACCCGCCTCATCGAGGAGAAGACGAAGGAGGGAGACGATGTACTGGTGGCCGGCATCGGCAACACCCTGGGCGTTGCCCAATGATGAGCTCCGTCCCGGCAGCTGACAAGAAATCGAAGCTCCTCGTCTACGCCATAGAAGAGTGCCCCGTGTGCGGTCAGAAGACCAAGAGGGCCTTTGTGGTCGGCGACTACATCACGAAAACAGGAGCCAAGTGCACGAAGTGCAGCAACGACACAAGGGTCAGCCTGGTCTACGCCGAGAGTTCCAAGCCGTCAGGTTAGCACGACCAGTCCGTCTTCGTCAAGGGCCATCGTCTGTTCAAACTGGGCGACGGGGCTCCCGGACGCTTCGACTAGCATCGGATAGGACCTGACGACCCTCTTTCCAATGAGCTTCTCCAGGATTCCCGGGAGTTTCCGCTCTCCGAATTCTTCAACATACCAGCGCGGAGTGAACGGGAGGCTCTTCCTGCCCTCCCAGACTCTCTCCGTGAACCTGTCCAGCTCCGCCGACCCGGTCTTCTTGCGCGCGACGATGGAGAAGATGGTCTCCGACGGCGAGTCGACGACATAGCCGGCCGCTGAGCCGAGGGTCACGAAGGGTTCGATGGCAAAGACGTCCCCCTTCCTCAGGGGCTGCATGCCTGGAATGAACAAGTTTGGGATGCTCTTCCCCGCGTGCACCGTGTATCTGTCGACCGTGTGCCCAGTCAGGTTCTCGATGGTCTTGAACCCGAACCTGGCTGCCTCCCGGTGTATCTCCCTGCCGATTTCGCCTACCCTGGCGTCCTTCTTTGCGGTCTCGATGGCGGCGCCTAGGGCCCTCTCTGCCGCGTCCAGGAGGAGGCGACGGTCCGGGTTGAATGTGACAGTAACCGCGGTGTCTGTGACATACCCGTCGATGTGCACCCCGAAGTCGACCTTGATCACTTGATTATCGTCGAAGAGGGCGCTGTCGTCTCCCTGGGGGGCGTAATGCGCCGTTACCTGGTCGACTCCTATGCCCGTCGGGAAGGCCGGGCTTCCTCCCCGGGCCCCGATCTCCCTCTCCACGAGCTGGCAGGCCTCGAGGTACCTCATCCCTGGTTTGACCCGCTCCTTGACCACCTTCCTCACGTCGTTGGTGATCTTCCCGGACTTCCTGTACTCCTCAGCGATCAGACTCAGTTTGCATTCACGAATCCTTTATTGCGTTCGACCCGCCGACGAGTCCGTGGTATTTCAACTGATTCAAGTGGACACGCCCTCATGAGGAAGTACAAGACCGTGGCCACGGGTGGGACCTTCGACCACATCCACAAGGGGCACGAAGCCCTCCTTGCGAGGAGCTTCGAGTTGGGGGACACAGTGGTGATCGGTGTGACCTCGAACAGCTTCGCATCCAGGGAAGGCAAGTCCCCCGACCAGTCCTACGAAGAGCGGGTCCTGGGACTCAAAGGTCTCATCAGTTCCAAGTTCCCCGGAATGAAGTACATCATAGCGAAGCTCGACGACTTCTTCGGGCCGGGGATCGCCTCCTCCGACGTCGAGGCAATCGTTGTGACCAAGGAGACGGCCGCGAGAGTGCCCATCGCCAACTCGTTGCGGGCTGAGAAGGGATACCCTCCCCTCAAGGTCGAGGTGGTCCAATTCGTCCTCGCGAAGGATGGGAAACCAATGTCCTCGACCAGGATCAGGAGAGGGGAGATAGACCGCGATGGGAGGGTCCTCAAGCAGCACGGCGCAGAAACGGGTCCATCCTGATTCTCGAAAGGGATAAAATCCGAACACTTGCAGGCAAGAGTATTGTGGAGAAAGACAGGCTTGATCCATGGGGTTCCACCGAAGTCAAGGACTATGGGCGCCTCCAGGCCGAGTTCGGGATCGAGCCCGTAGCTCCACTCGTCTCGCGTTTCAAGAACCCCAGCCCCCACCTGAGCAGGGGCATCGACTTCGGCCACCGTGACCTGGGCAGGATAATCGACGCGATAGAGAAGAACAAGCCCTACGCCGTGATGAGCGGCATCAAGCCGACCGGCGACTTCCACCTTGGCACCAAGATGACAGCAGATGACATGGTCTACTTCCAGTCCCTGTCTAAGAAATCAACGGTCTACTATGCCGTAGCCGACGTCGAGGCCTACAGCGACAACGGCCTATCCTTCACCGAGACTTCCAAGATTGGCGTAAGGAACGTCGCGGACATCCTCGCCCTCGGGCTCGACCCGGACCGGGCCGTCGTCTACCTGCAGAGCGAAGAGATGAGGGTGATGCGCCTCGCGACCATTTTCTCCAGAGGCGTCACCAACAACATGCTGAAGGCTATCTACGGGGAGAGGCAGATCGGGTTGTACATGGCGGCCCTGGTCCAGGCGGGTGACATTCTGATGCCCCAGCTCCCGGAATTCGGGGGACCCAAGCCGGTCCTCGTCCCGGTGGGCGCCGACCAGGACCCGCACGTCAGGCTTACCAGGGACCTTGCGGCGAAGTACCACGATGAATTCGGGTTCGTCCCGCCCTCGGCGGTCTACCACAGGCTCATGAAGAGCCTTGGCGGGAACGAGAAGATGTCCAAGCGGACCGAGGCCTCGCTCCTTACCCTCGACGACAGTGCATCCTCCGCCTCCCGCAAGGTGATGAGCTCCTTCACCGGTGGCAGGGACACGGTCGAGGAGCAGAGGAAGCTGGGCGCGAACGCCAACATCTGCCCGATCTATGACCTCTACCAGTTCCACTTCGGGCTCGACGACGAGCACGTCAAACGGGTGTACACTGAGTGCACGAAGGGGATACGGCTCTGCGGAGAGTGCAAGCAGGAGGTTTTAGGCCTGGTCAAAGAATTCCTGGAGGAACATCACAGGAAGCGCGATTCGATGATGAAGGACGCCAAGGAGCTTCTGGCTAAGAGCAGGAGTTATCTCCTGTCCTCTGGGAAGTAGCAGGACGAGATGTCCACTTCGCTACACCCGATGGAGCGGAAGGTCCTTGCGGCTCTGGCTGGGGTGGGGTCTATCGATTTCGACCACCTAGTCGAGAAGTCGGGCCTGAACGAGGACCAGGTCAGGCGTTCGCTCCAATGGCTGTCGTCGAAGGGCCTGGTGAAGATCGATGAGAAGGTGGAATCCGCGCTCAGAGTCGGACGTTCCCCACCTGAGCTTGAGCTCCTCAGGATGATTGAAGGGTCCTCGGAGCCCCCGACCATCAAGGCGTTGAAGGGAAGCTTCGCCTCGGAAGGTGAGTTCGCGGCAGCCTTCGGCCGCGCGAAGAAGCTCGGATGGATTGCACTGGACGGGGAGGGACAGGACTCTGCCGTTAGGCTAGGAGACCCTGCGGGACCGAAACCGCTGAAGTCACTGTTGGAATCCATCTCGAAGGGATCAGGTGGGGCCACCCTGGCACCCGAGCAGAAGTCACTGATTCCAGAACTCGTACAGAGAGGTGTGATCCTGAGGTCGGAAAGTCAAAAGGTATCTGTCATGATCACTGATCCAGGCAAGGCAGCGGCGGCCTCCACCGTTTCGGAACAGTACCTGGACAGGCTCACGCCCGAAGCCCTCTCCTCGGGGTCCTGGCGGGGAAAGAACCTCCGCCCGATCGACGTCGAGGCGAAGGCTCCTCGCCTCTTTCCAGGCCGGAGGCACCCAGTGCGGGACTTCATCAGGGAAGTGAAGGAAACCTACGTCTCCATGGGATTCACCGAGCTCGAAGGAAACAGCGTCCACCCCGCCTTCTGGAACTTCGACGCCCTGTTCATCCCCCAGGACCACCCAGGCAGGGACATGCAGGATACCTTCTACCTGGAAGGTCTCTCGGACAAGAAGCTGAGCAGGAAGGGGGTCATCGCCAACGTGGCTGCGACCCATGAAAGCGGCTGGAAGACCGGGAGCCGGGGATGGGGATATTCCTGGAACATCGAGGAGGCTAGGCGACTCGTCCTCCGAACACACAACACAGTCCTGACGGTGAAGGCCCTTTCAGAGTCGGGCGAAAAGGAGACGCGCGTCTTCGCGGTAAGCAAAGTTTACAGGAATGAAAACCTCGATTACAAACACCTGGCAGAATTCCACCAGATGGACGGCATAATGGTGGGCGAGGGGCTCAACGTCAGGCACCTGATGGGATTCCTGACTGAATTCTACAAGAAACTCGGGATGAAGGCAGTCAAGCTCTGGCCATCCTACTTCCCCTACACCGAGCCCTCTCTCGAGGTTGTCGGCTACTCCGACGCGGTCAAGGCTTGGATCGAGTTGAGCGGGTCGGGAGTCTTCAGGCCAGAAGTGACGATTCCCCTAGGGGTCAAGGTACCCGTCCTCGCCTGGGGACCGGGCATTGAGAGGCTGATGCTGATGAGGTTCGGACTGGACGACATGAGGGAGCTCTACGGGAACGACCTTTCGTGGCTCAGGAACAGGGTTGAGATTGCCAGTCGTTGAGATGTCGCTACCTCGCTTCGCCAAGATGGTCGGAGCGGACCGGAGGCGCATTCTGGACAGGCTTCCCTACATTGGGTTGGATATCGAAAGCGTAGAGGGAGACACGGTCAGGGTGGAATACAGCCCAAACCGCCCAGATTTCGGGACCGACTTCGGGATTGCACGCGCCCTGAAGGGTCTGATGGGAAAGGAAGTGGGTCTGCCCTTGTATCGCATCTCCTCCTCGGGCATCGCAGTAGCAGTGGATAGGAGACTCGTCCGAATAAGGCCCTACATCGCCTGCGCCACCGCCATGGGCCTCCGCCTGGGCAACGAGGATGTGCGCCAGATAATCTCCCTTCAGGAGGACCTCCACAACGGATTGGGAAGAAGGAGGAAGGTCGTCGCGATAGGGCTCCACGACCTGAAGGCGGTGAAGGCCCCGCTGTCCTACGAAGCCGTTCCGCCGGGCTTCAAGTTCGTTCCCCTCGGGGGGACGAAACCCTCTACGATCTCTGCGATCCTTTCCGGGACACCGGAGGGCAAGGCATACGGACCCGTCCTGAGTGGGAACACCCTCTTTCCGGTGGTCCGGGATTCCGCGGGCACGGTTCTTTCTTTCCCTCCTGTAATCAACGGCGACAAGACACGGGTGTCTACTCGGACCCACGACATGTTCATCGACGTGACGAGCACCGAAATGAGGACCGGCGACGAAGTCCTCGCGATACTCGCCACGACCCTCGCAGAAGCCGGAGGCAAGATTGGAACCGTGTCCATCAGATACTCCGACCGCACGCGAGTGACTCCGGACCTTTCCCCCGGAGAGCTTCCGGTTGACCTCGGGCTCATCAGGTCGGTCCTAGGATTGGACCTGTCGAAGGCCGAGGTCACGAAGTCGCTGGGGAGAAGCCGTCTTTCGGTCAAGGGGAGCAGAGCCCTCGCCCCCAGATATAGGGCCGACCTCCTGCATCCCGTGGACCTCGCCGAGGAAGTAGCTTTGGGCTACGGAGTCGACAGGATCGAGCCCCTCTATCCGCCCAGCAGGCAGCCCGGGTCCTTCCATCCTTTCGAGCAGTTCCTGGATTCGGCGTCGACAATCATGGCGGGGTCGGGCATGCTGGAGGCGATGACCTTCGAGTTGGTCGACGCGAAGTCGCTCTTCGAGAATTTCGGGAGGCCCTCGGCTGGGAAGATCTCGGTCCACGAGCCACGCAGCATCGAGCACTCTGTGCTCCGCGACTCCTTGATCCCCGGGCTGATGGGAGCCCTCTCTAGCAACATCAGATCCGACTACCCTCAGCGCGTCTTCGAGATAGGCCGAGTCTACACAAGGACCGCAGATGGCGTCGCCGAATCCTGGCACCTCGGGTCTTTGGTGGCCCACTCCCAGTCGTCCTACTCCGAGGCCAAGAGCTACCTTGAAGCAGCGTGCAGAATCCTGACAGGCGAGGAAGCCGAGGCCAAGGAGACACAGCACTGGGCGTTCGCCTCTGGGAGGTCAGCCTCCGTGGACGTCGGCGGCCATACTCTCGGGAGCGTCGGGGAGTTGAAGCCGGACGCCGTCGCTGCTTTCGGTCTCAAGGTCCCTGTCTCAGGCTTCGAGCTCGACCTTTCCGAGCTCTACAAACAGCTAAAATAGCGCCAGCCTCCTCCGACCACAGACGGCTTTCGTTTCAAAGCGCGCAAAACGGCCAGCTGCGAAGGCGGAAACGCTTTGATGAGCAGGTGGTTTACCCAGTCGCGCGACAGACGAAAGCCGTTTGCCCGTCAAAGAGGCTTAGTGATGTTCCCCGCTGTAAGCTGGGACGTGATCCGAGCTCGTCAGAGGCGGGCAACAACACCCAAAAAGAGGGAAAGCGATGATAGACAAGCGGGAGAAGGCATACCAGGAGTTCGGCGTCTTCCTGACCCGCTTCATAACTGACCTCAACCACCTGTCAGAGGGTGGGTGGTCGCTGCTGGTCGAGGGCAAACGCGACGAGACGGCGCTCAGGGTACTAGGCTTCCAGGGCCATCTAGTTTCGGTCTCGGCGCTGGGGAGGAGCGGGATCGAAGCCTTCGGAACTTCCGACAGGGTGATCATCCTGACCGACCTAGACAGGGAGGGGGCCGTGCTCGCCGCACGGTTTACCAAGAGACTCAGCCACGAAGGCCTCAGGACGTCCCTCGTGGAAAGGAGGCGTCTCAAGCGGGCGTCGAAGGGGGTCTTCCTTCACATTGAGAACCTCTCTAGGTTCGCAGAACCTTCTGCAATCTGACAGAAAACAAGAAGTTTATATTCCCGCGGATTTTTGCGATAAATCGACTTACGCTTAACACGTTAAGCCGAGTTGAAACACGAATGAACGAAAGAGGTAAGAAAGCAATTGCCAGATTCAGGTATAGTCAAGTATTTAGTACGACTGAGGTTTGAGGTAGACGGCGTCGTCGAGCGCGCTGACGTAATCGGCGCAATCTTCGGCCAAACCGAGGGTCTTTTCGGGCCCGAAATGAACCTCAACGAACTCCAGAAGAGCTGGAAGGTCGGCAGGATAGAGATCAACCTCGAGTCGAAGAACGACAAAACTCGCGGCGAAGTCATAGTCCCGATGTCGACGGACGTGGGCACAGCCGCCCTGATCGCGGCCGCGGTCGAAAGCGTCGACAAGGTGGGCCCCTGCAGCGCGCGTTTTACCATGGACGCCATCGAGGACGTTAGGGCTACCAAGAGGAAGCAGATAGTCGACCGTGCCAAGCTTATCGTAAGGGAATGGAGTTCGAAGACGTCGAGCGAGGGCGAGAACGTCCTGAAGGACGTGACCGAGTCCACGAAGCGGGCCCGGGTGATCAACTACGGCCTCGAGAATCTGCCAGCCGGTCCGGGCATCTACTCATCAGAGCTGGTCTACCTGGTGGAAGGAAGGGCTGACGTCGTCCTCTTCCTCAGGGCAGGGATTGAGAACGTTGTCGCGCTCGAGGGGACAAGCGTGCCCGATTCAATAATCGAACTAGGCAAGAAGAAGAGGCTCATCGCGGTCCTCGACGGCGACCGTGGAGGCGATCTCATAGAGAAGGAGCTCGGCCAGGTCGTCAGGGTCGAGAAGGTCCTCAGGGCCCCCCCAGGAAAGGAGGTCGAAGACCTGACGCCGATCGATGTCATCAACATGCTGAAGGCGGGGAAGGCGGAGACGCCCTCTGCGCCGTCCCGCAGGGAAAGGCCCGCCGAACGAGCACCTGAGCCGGCGGCCCCGGAGGAGCCTGAGGAGCCCGTCGTCCTCAAGACCCGCGAGCTCTACCCAAGCCTGAACGGGACCCTGGAGGCCGTCCTTCTCGACAAGGGCCTGCAGGAAGTCGGACGATTCCCGATCAGCGAACTCGTCCAGAAGATGGAGAGCTCAAACGGCGCCCAGTTCCTGGTCTTCGACGGCATAGTCACTCAAAGGCTGGTCGAATCCGCCACCAAGGTCGGCGTCAAGGGCATCATCGGGCACAGGACCGGCGAGCTGAGCAACATCCCCGAGGACGTGAGGATCGGGACATTCAGGGACCTCGGGCTAGAGTAGCTCGGGCCATTGATAGTCACAGAATTCAACCCAAAGCACGGCCGCTGCTCTCTCATAATCGAATCCGCCGAGGACCTCTGGACCCTGCGAAGACTCATCTCGAAGGGGGACGTCGTAGTCACGCGCAGTTCCCGGGTCGTAAAGAACGAGGACGAGTTCTCGCGTCCAGACAAAGGAGAAAGGGTCAGGGTCACGATCGCCCTCCTGGTCCAGGAGGTGCACCTCGACAGCAGCATCGAAAGGCTCAGGCTCAAGGGCACCATCGTGGAGGCGAGCGACGATAGCGTCACCAAGGTCGGCTCGCACGCAATCACTCTCTCCCCCGGCCACACCGTGACCGTCCGCAAGGAGCGATGGAGCCAGGTCGACGTCGGCCTTGTCCGCCCACCCTCACAACTTTCCAAGAGATTCATCATCGTCGCCGTGGACAGGCGCGAGGCTGGGGTCGGGGCCCTGAGCGGCTCCCACCTTTCGATAATCGCCTCGCTGGAATCGGGCCTTGGGGGAAAAATGTCCGACGAGCAGAGCTCTAAGCCCTACATGGCGAAGGTGGTCGAACTGGTCTCCCAGTCGGTGAAGGAGGGTGACGACGTAGTCATCGCAGGTCCCGGGAACTTCAAAAGCGCGGTCGCCAATCAGCTTCGGGAGAGGCTGAGGTCCTATCCTGTCCAGACCGTCGAAGGCCCGGACCTGACCGGGGCCGACGGCGTCCGGGCGCTGGTGAAGGACCCGGGTTTCCAGAAGATTGCGAGGGGGTCCCTGGTCGTGGAGATGCAGCAGCTCGTGGTCGAAGCGGTCAGGAGGATCTCCTCCTCAGACCCCAAGGTCGCCTACACCCTCCCCCGGGTAAAGGAAGCGGCGGACGCCGGCGCGGTCGATTCGTGCGCGGTATCAGACAACGTCTTCTCCACCGGCGTGGACGAGGAGACCCTGGTGGGAGTGCTCAACTCTGTGGAGGAGAGCGGTGGGAAGGTCTACCTCGCTGACTCCTCGATGGAGTTCGGGAAGCAGGTCTCCTCCTTCGGAGGCATCGTCGCACTGCTGAGGTACGGTCTCAGAACTTCGTGATCACCGGGAATACGAACTCCGACATGATGGCCAGGGCGACCCCTCCCTTGATCAGGTCCTTCCCGAGCCTCCTTTCGACGTGCGTGAAGTAGAGGAGGATCCCCACCATCAGGACCGTCACATAGGCCAACCGCGCCAGGTCGACGACCGTCGAGTCTATCGTGGTCAGGGCGCTCGTCATGATCGAGGTGAACTGCTGCGCAAGCTGCTGAATCAGGTCTCCCGTCTGCGCAGGAGGCTGGATGGCGGGCATCCTTTCGTGATTGGATCTTGCTATTTAACGAGCCTTCTTCTCAGATGAGGCCCAGGTAGGCTGACAGCGGAAAAGTCACGATGAGCGCAAAGACGACCAACGTGGCGACCGTAGACAGATTGGACAGTGTCTTCTCGCTAAGCTTTCCACGGCCCAACGCGCCCAGCCCTATGCGGAACGCCTGGCCGCCGTCCAAGGGGTATATCGGCAGCGCGTTGAATATCGCCAGGTTGAAGTTCAGGAAGAAGAGCCAGTAGAGAAGGGAGGCGAGTGGTACCAGGGCCCCCCCGTATGGCGAAGTGTAGAGGGGCGCCAGCGTGTCAGAAAAAGGGATGATCGATGCGGCGCATGGGAAGGCAGGTATGCAGATGTAGATCACAGGACGAGTCAGGAAGGAGTTCGAGTATCTCGAGGCTATTCCGCGGAGCTCCGAGTAGCCGATGGAGTTGATGCCCAGATATGGAAGAGACGCGTTGGCCGGGTTCCTCCCTACCGTCAGGCCAACCGTCCGCACCTCTCCTGACCTCCAGACTGTCATCGTGATCGTCTGATTCTGTTTGTACCAATTGGAGTTCACGATTTGCGACGTGTCGTTAAGGTGAACGCCGTTGACGGAGAGTATGAAGTCACCAGGATGGATCCCCGCAGTAGCCGCGGGGGAAGGGGAGCCCACACCCGTTATGGCCAGCCCGTTGGCCGCAGGACTCATCGTCGAAACAGTGTTCGAAAGGAGGAGAAGAAACACAATCCCGGCAACGAAGTTCACTCCCGCCCCTGCAGCGAGCACTCTTCCCGAGTCTCTAGCTCGCGCAGCCTTCAGGGCTGTTTCATCGATATCGACGAAGGCACCAATCGGTACGAAGAGGAAGAAGAGCAGGCCTGACGCCTTGACAGGGAGCCCAAGGCTCCGCGAGACTACCCCGTGGGCACCCTCGTGCACGATCATTCCGAAGACGAGTGCTATCCAGCCGTACAGGAACGGGATGTACGGATTGATCCCTGGGAGCCCCAGATAGGCCAGCGGACTGATCCCCCGGACGACTCCGGCCGCTTGGTGAGCGACGGGAGAAAAGAGTACAAGGAAATTCGAGATGAAGATGAAGAACCCAAAGGCTGCGGCAATTGGCATCAGATACAGCAATACCCATCCTACGGGCTTTGCAATCTTGTTCCTGCCCAGCCTGTCCATCAGGCCTTTGAACCTCCTCGTTCTCAGGAGGACGATGCCGTATCTCGAGACCTCGACCCTCTTGAAGTCCTCCGAAGACATTCTTGACCCGCGGAATCCGCTGGCGCTTTAAGCGTTCACGCTTTATAGAGACGCGAAGGCCGACGGCACAACCATGGCCGGATGCTCACGGTGCGGGGGGAAGGTCTTCTACACCAGGCGATATTCAGGCGAGTCCCTCTGCGCCACCTGCTTCAAGGAATCAATCGTCGAGAAGACTCGGAAGACGATGTCAAAGTACGGAATGATCGCCCATGGAGAGAGGGTGGGCGTCGCGGTCTCGGGGGGCAAGGACAGCCTTTCCCTCCTCGAGGTGCTCCACGGCCTCCTCCACGGGAACGAACTGGTCGCCATATCCGTCGACGAAGGGGTCGCCGGCTACCGTGATGAGGCGTTGGAGCACGCGAAGTCGCTCACGGACAGGCTGGGAGTCGAGCACCTCACCGTCTCCTACAAGGAGCTCTTCGGGTTCTCCCTGGACGAGGCCTTGGACTGGAAGGAAGAACGCGAAGTATCTTCGTGCAGCTTCTGCGGAGTCTTCAGGCGCAGGGCCATAGACGAGGCCGCGGAGAGGGCCCGAGTCTCGGTGGTAGCAACGGCCCACAACCTTGACGACTACATCCAGACGTTCATGATGAACCTGTTCCACGGCGACGTCGCCCGCCTGGGCTGGCTCCACCCCGCCTATGTCGACGAGAGCTTCCCCATGCGCCGAGTGAAGCCGTTCATGGAGATTTGCGAGGAGGAGGTCGCCCTCTTCGCCTTCCAATCCGGGGTCCCCTTCCAGAGCGTGAGCTGCCCCTATATGCACGAGGGCCTGAGGAGCGAGGTCCGCGACTACCTCAACCAGATGGAGGCGAACCATCCTGGGGTGAAGAACGTCCTCCTGAGTTCCAGCCTTGACGTGATCTCGCGTTACGCCGGCAAGTCGGACAAGAAATCGGTCCCCTGCTCCGACTGCGGGAGGCCCTCCTCGAGTGGCCTGTGTAACGTATGCCGGATGAAGTCCGAAGTCAAACAGCACGTTAAATATGTGGGCCAGACCTGACAGGGTTGGCGGTGGGTAGGGACCGGGGGATAGCCGTCCCCGCTTGGCCGAAACCGGCTTCATGCGGCGCCAGTAACCTTCGGGTAAAGCCACCTTCCCCGCAACCCGCGACTGGCGGGGGAGACGAACTCACGCCGAGGTGGGCGGTCATGAGGAGCAGTCCTCTCGAAGGAGAGGTCCTGACTCTTGATTGCCGAATCGGGCGAGGTCCGGGAGGGAGCAGCCCTAGGGTGACGTGACCACGCTGCCTCGTCTACGTGGGGGATTCCCCGTCTGACGAGACGGGGGCGAGGAGTGATGGTGAACTCCGAGGGACCCGCCGCCACTTGCTTTTTAACGGCCACAGGTCGGCTCCGAACTCGAGCAGGGGTAGCCTAGAGACACCTTCGGGTAGCCTGGTAAGGCGCAGACGATTCGGCGCGAGCTTGCTAAGCCTGTGTCTCTCACGGGACTCGTGGGTTCGAATCCCACCCCCTGCGCACTCCTCTAGCTGAACTGCTTTCCGGAGTACTTGGCCTTCGCCCCCAGTTGCTCCTCAATTCTTAGGAGTTCGTTGTACTTCGCAACCCTCTCTCCTCTGGCCGGGGCTCCGGTCTTGATGAACTCGGCCCCAAACGCTGTCGCAAGGTGGGCGATGAAGGGGTCGTCCGTCTCCCCCGACCTGTGGGATACCACCACGGTCCACTTCGCCTTCCTCGCCAGGCGCACCGCGTCTTCGGTCTCTGAGACCGTCCCTATCTGGTTGAGCTTGATCAACACCGCATTCGTCGCTGACATCCTGATTCCCTTCTTCATCCTCGAAACGTTTGTCACGTACACGTCGTCCCCGATGATCTTTGTCTTCCGTCCGAGTCTTCTGGTGATCGCAGCTAAGGACTCGAATGAATCTTCCGCGAACGGGTCTTCTATGGTGAGGAGTCCGTACTCGTCCCGGAGCGATGTGTAGTAGTCCTCGAGGCGCTGCGGAGTCAACCTATTCCCATCCATAGTGTACGTCTCATCCTTCTGACGATAGAAGGTCGAGGCAGCGGCGTCGATTCCCAGCCTGACGTCGCTTTCTCCGTATCCCGCCCGTTTGATGGCCTTCCGGATGGAGACCAAAGCGTCTCTCGTCCTGGCGAACGGCGGGGCGAAACCTCCCTCATCTCCCACGTTTGTCGCGGCTCGGCCGTGTTCCTCGATGAGAACCTGCTTGAGTGCGTGGTAGACTTCATCTCCCATCCTCACGGCTTCCCCGCAGGACCCTGCCCCTACAGGCTCGATCAGAAACTCCTGGATTGCAAGCTCGTTTCCAGCGTGTTCGCCACCGTTGATAACGTTCATCATCGGCACGGGCAGGGTGTATGCGCTTGACTTCCTCAGCTCCTCGAAGAGTCCCAGCAGGTGTGAACTCGCAGCCGCTCTCGCCGAGGCCATAGAAACAGACAGGATCGCATTCGCCCCAAGCCTAGCCTTGTTCGGGGATCCGTCCAATCTGCGCATGGAGCTGTCTATCTTCCTCTGGTCAGCGCAGTCCGATCCCTTCAGTTTCGGGCCGATTGTGCGATTCACATTCTCCACAGCCTTCAGAACGCCCTTTCCGCCGAACCTCTCGGAATCTCCGTCCCGCAGTTCCACGGCCTCGTGCTTGCCCTTGGATGCCCCGGACGGCACACTCGCCTTCCCAACCGACAACTCGGTCATCACCTCGGCTTCAACAGTAGGATTTCCCCGCGAGTCTAGAATCTCTCGTGCGCGAATGGCGAGTATCTTGACTGAATCCTTTGCCACAGCTATCGCCTCGTGGCCTGCTTTCGGCTGTTAAATCCAATTCGTCGCCCTCTTTCGTAGCTAGTCGCCATTCGACGAGTCGAGTTCGCTCCAATCCTTAATAGATGTCCGAGTCGCGCGCGATTTGGGGCCGGTTGTCTAGCCCGGTTAGGATGTCAGGCCTTGCCCATCAAGCCCTTACACGGCGAAGGTCCCAGGTTCGAATCCTGGCCGGCCCACTCTACATCCTGCTGCAAAGAATAATCTGAAAAGTTATGTAGACTTGACTGGACGCCGCCCTCGATGCCCGAGTTTAGGTACATCAGCTGGGCGGAGTACGGCAATCTCGCGGAGGCGCTCGCCGAGAAGGTGCGCGCTGCGGGAAAGAAATACGACGTCGTGGTGGGCATCGCCCGTGGAGGCATCCCTGTCGCAATGGTGGTTTCTGACCATCTCGACGTCAGGATCGACTTCATCAACGTGAAATCTTACAGCGGAATCGGCGAGAGGGGACTTCCGAAAATCCTGTCGACGCTGACTCAGCCTGTGAAAGAAAATAGCGTTCTCCTCGTGGACGACCTCGTCGACCAGGGGGACACTATGAGCGTGCTCAAACGCCATCTTTCCGCCCAGGGTCCCAGGCTTCTCGAGACCGCTGTCCTATTCAAGAAACCCTGGAGCAAGACCGAGCCCGACTACTACCTCGAGGTCGTGGATAAGTGGGTAGTCTTCCCCTTCGAGCTGAGCGAGGTGAACAGGATGAGGAAGGCATCCGGGGAAAGCCTGGACATCAATTAGGATTCCACTCGATCCGTCAATCGCGCATGTATCTATTCGAGAAGTGTGGAGATTATCAGGTGGGTGAGGCCCCAGACGACGTAGTCGTCAACCAGCAGCGCCGGCATCTCCCTTACCTGGCCGCCGAACTCCAGCCTGTAGGCGGACTTCGCCTCGCCTGAGAGGAGGCGCTCGAGCTTGACCCACCTGTAGGAGGCCACTTCGTCGTTCGTCCTGACTTCGACTTCGTCCTTCATGAGGAACGCAGCTGGGACGACGTCCATGGTTCCAGTGTGCGTCCTGAACGTGCTGAAGTACCCGAGGAACTCGGCCCTAGTCCCCAGATCGATGCCCACTTCTTCGTTCGTCTCCCGGATCGCAGTCTCCCTAAGCGTCGCGTCGCCCTCCTGGGCCTTCCCTCCAGGGAAGGCCACCTGCCCCGACCAGGGGTCTCCCTCGCGGTCCGCCCTCTTGATCAGTAGGACGCTCGGGGCCTCCATGTCCTTCAGCATCATGGAGACGGCCGCCTGTCGCATCTGTCCCGAAGGGGGCTCCTGAGTGTCGAGCTTCTTCAGAATCGCCGAGAAAACGTCTGCCATCTGGGAAGAAACCGCAGCAACCCTCGCAATCTTAAATATGCATCGCAGTCCCGAAGTCCCAATTCGATGATGCCCACTGGAACCGAGCACGGAAGCCTGACAGTCGAGCTGACCGAAGCGAACTTCGACAAACTCAGCTCAGGTCCGAAGCCCCTCTTCGTAGATTTCTGGGCGACCTGGTGCGGACCCTGCATGGTGATGGACCCAGTAGTGGAAAAGTTGGCCGCCAGATACTCGGGAAGGGTAATCTTCGGAAAGGTCAATGTCGATCAACAGATCAACATCTCCTCGCGCTATCAGGTCTTCTCTATCCCTACCTTCATGATATTCAAGGGAGGCCAGCCCATGGACGCGATAATCGGGGCCGTGGGAGAGCCTTCGCTCGAGCGCCTCCTCAAGGGCGCGGTGGACGGCGACTCCCCTGGCATCCAGTGACCCTAGGTAACTCTCGTCCCGTCCAGAAGGAAGATGTCCGATTCCTCTAGGCTCACCGACCTTGATGAGAGCACCGGTCCGAACTGGAAAGACCTGCTCCTGTTGATGGGCTGCCCCCCGACCATCCTGTTGAACGGTGGCATCACGATCAGCTTGCCTTTCCCTTTCGCCTTGGACTTGTACCCCGCCCCTTCCATGAGCTGGGCCACGTCGTAGCTCGCGGAGACCCAGACGGACTCCCGCGTCCTGGCCCCGAACCTGTCCCTCATCTCGTAGGTGAAATGGGAATGGCCGATAACTAGGTTCTTGCATGCGATCGCCTCCTCCGACGGCCAAGCATGCCCGTGGGCGACTCCGACTCGCCCCCTTCCCGAGCCGAGCACCGTCCCCCGGGAAGGCTGTAGCTTGACCCGGGGCGGCAGCACGATCTTGAGGCTACCATCGTGGTTCCCAGGCACCACCTCCACCGATTCGAATAAGTCGAGCATGGTGTCGAAGAAGAACGGGACCATCCCCCAGTCGATGTCCTCCACCTTCCCCACCGTGTGCTTGACGTCCCCAAGGACCGCCAGCCTCTTCGCCCCATACTTCTCGGCGAGGTCCCTTATCCTCCCAACCATCTTCACCGAATAAGAAGGCAGGCTGAAGCCTTTCTTCGCCAGTTCCTTCTCCAGGCCAAGGTGAAGGTCGGAGATCAGGAGAGTGCTCTCGCCGCTGTTGGAAAAGACAAGGGCCGCATCCCCGGGAACTATCCTGAGCAAGTCACGCTATCAGCGGGAGTATCTCTCCCTTGATGAAGGAGGCGAACTCTGAAATCTCCATCTTGCTGAACCCGGTCACGACGCAGTTCCTCGTCACGCCAAGCACATACCCGGTCTTGGAGCTCTTCAGCACGATGTACCAGAGCTTCCCATGAGTTAGGTAGTCGGAGTAGAGCGACGTGTTCCCCAAAGCATCCCCGTAGAGTGACAGCTTGTTGATGTTCGGTATGTCCACTTCGTCGAAGAACACAATTTTCGTCTCGTCAAAATTCTTCTCATGGAACTTCCTCAGCGTCTCCGGGTCGATCCTAGCCTCCACCACCTGGCCGAGGCTCATGAACACCGCCTTGCTTATCTCGTTGGCGATGTTGTTCGCCCTGTTCTTCTTGTCGTAGACAGTCAGGAAGAGCCTGTCCTTGAAGAGATAGAACGAGAACGGCGCCTCGTAGGTCCTCGGCACTGGAACGGGCTTCCCCCTGTGCCTCACGACGAACACCGAGTCGAAGGAGAACGTCCCGTCCAGGGTCCCCTTCCCGGCCGAAAGGTCCCTGATCTCAGAAACCAGCTTGAACTCTTGGTCCTCGACAGTGCTCTCGGTCTCCACCCTGAAAGCCTTCAGCTTCTCCGCCAGCACGTCCATGTCGAAGTTCTCCCTCACCACGAAGACCTTTCCCGCTAGAACCAAACCGAACCTGCCCCGAGCTCCCCCGTTAATGGACTTTCAGTTAGACCAGAACGGTCTCGTCGTAACGAATCGTATCTTCGCCTCGAGCAGGTCACGGTAAAACGCCTCTTCGTCGTCCTGCATCTCGGCGAGTATCCTCGAGGCGGTCTGGGGCCCTATCCCGTAGACAGTCTGGGCGACCACGGCCTTCTTCCCATAGGAGAGCACAAGGTCCGCAGCTCTCCTCGCCTTCGAAAGCTCGGCCTTCTCCTCTTCGTTGAGCGAAGCCTTCCCCGCCCTCCTCTCGAGAATGTCGGCGACCTTCCCCGTCCCCCAGTAGCAGGGGACCAGAAGGCCCGATCCGCACGAGGTGCACTTCGGGTCCTCCGGCAGCTCCCCGACGCTGGTCTGACCCTGGTCGGTCCCGCATTTCATGCAGAGCAGGCTCACGTCGGTCCCGAATATGCTCGCCTTCATCCTCTGGTAGGATGACCTGCCGAGCGAATCGGGGGCGACCGCCTCCGGCACCTCAAGGTACCTGTAGAGGAGGCTGTAGGCTATGGGGGTCGGCCTGTCCCCTGCCAGAAACGTCTCCACGGATATCCCTCCGTCGGCGACGAGCGTCAGGATCTCCTTCCCATGCTCCATGTCTATGAGGTCCCTGGCCGTCTCCTGAAGAGCCTCCTCGAAAACAGGCGTCCTCTCGAACCGGGTCGGAAGGGAGCAAAGGTTGGGATGGGCGATAAGCTTCCCTCTCTTCAGGGCGCCGAACCTCTCGGCCACGTACTTGACCCGGGCCGGGAATGGGAAGTTGCGCTGGGCCGCCACGGCGTAGGTCCTCTCGAGCTCCTCGGGGCTGATTCCCATCAGCTCCTTGGACAGGGCCCTGAGGTCGAGGTCCTCGGTGTCGGCGGTGAGCTCCAGCAGCAACCTGTAGCCATCCAGCCACCAGACTCTGACCAACCCTCTCCTGGAAAGTATCTCCTCGAAGACGTAGGCGAAGGTCCTGTTGACCGACTCTCCGAAGCACAGATGTGCGATCAGATATTTTCCGAACCCCTCGAAGAGAATCAGCCTGTCGGACGGCACGGGCGCTCCCATCTTCTTGTGCTCCGCGATCTCGTCCACCACCAGAGCCCTCGCGGCAGCCTCCCCGGGTATCTCCCCGACAGCCTCCTCCACAGCCTTCTCCCCGACGTCCAGCGCCTCCGAAATCGAGCGTCTGAGCCTGCCCGTCTCCATGGCGAGGTCGAAAGGAATGGGGAGCATCTCTCCGTCCCAGGTGGCCAGGGCCGCCAGCGGGTCCTCCACCGGAGTGACGTAGATCTTCCTGTCTTCCGCGACCTGCTCGATCTGCCAGATCTTACCCTTGCAGATGAAATGGACTCCCACCTTCGCCTTGAGCAGAACGAACTCTTCCCCGAGGATGCCCACCGTCTCGTTGGTCGACAGGTCCACCACCAGATACCTGGTCTCGTCGGGGATCATCGAAAGGTTCTCGAAGTAGTAGTCCCTGGTCATCCTCGTCCTGGAAAGAGTCTTGCCGTCGAACCTTAGCTTCCCCAGCTCCGAAAGATACCCGACCGTCCTCCTGAAGCTCTCGTCGCTCAGCCCCCGGAACGGAGCTGCCTTCCTGATTTCCTTCAGCAGAAGGTCCCCGTCCATGGACTCGAAGTCCATCAAGTACCCCGCGACCTGGTGGGCGAGCACGTCCAGAGAATTCGCGTAGGGCCTGGTCGGCTCGATCCTCCCCTTCGCCGCAGAGATGATGCTCGACGCCGACTCCATGATGTCGTCCGCGGACACCGTGACCAGGACTCCCTTGGAGACCCTCCCGAGCCTGTGCCCGCTCCTCCCCACCCGCTGAACCAGGGAAGTGACCTGCCTCGGGGACATGTACTGGACGACCAGGTCGACCGAACCGATGTCGATCCCGAGCTCCAGGGTGCTCGTGCAGACCAGCGCCTTCAACTGTCCCGACTTGAACGCCCCTTCGACCCTCTCCCTCTCTTCCCTCGGCAGCGAACCGTGGTGAACTCCCACGTCCTTCCTCAGCCTAGCAAGCTTCTCCCCCAGCATCTCCGCCACGGTCCTGCTGTTCACGAAGATCAGGGTCGAGTTGTGCTCCTCGATCAGGCTGTTGATCCTCGACAGCCTTGCCGCCAAGTCGGGTGCTGCGTAGGTCTTCTTCGCAGCCGACTGGTCCGCCGGGTCGGGGACCGGATATTCGATCGCGTACGAGAACTCCTTCGGTGTCTCCGCCCTGACTATCGTCCGCTTGCCCCCGCCGAAGATGAACTCTGCCGCGACGTCCGGAGTCCCGACGGTCGCCGACAGCGCGACCAGCTGGTACCTCGGAGCCACCTTCCTCAGCCTCTGTAACCCCACCGACAGCTGAACCCCCCTCTTGCTCTCCACCAGGTTGTGCAGCTCGTCGACCACCACGGCCTTCAGGTGCGAAAGGTTCTGTCTCATCCTGCTCCCTGGGAGTATCGCCTGCAGGGTCTCCGGGGTGGTCACCAGGACGTCTGGGGGGTGGGACGACTGCTTCGTCCTCTGAGCCTGCGGGGTGTCGCCGTGCCTGATGTCGACCGTGAGCCCAAGCCTGCCGCACCAGATCTGGAGTCGCTTGAGCATGTCCCTGTTCAGGGCACGCATGGGGGTGATGTACAGCAGCGAAATCCCTTCCCCATGTCCCCTCTCCACGAGCCTGCTGAGCAGAGGCAGGATGGCGGCTTCGGTCTTCCCCGAGCCCGTCGGCGCTATGATCAGAACGTCCTCGCCGCGTGAAACGAGTGGCCATGCCTTGACCTGGGGAGCCGTCGGCTCACTGATCCCCGCCTCCTCCAGGAGCCCCCTGACCTGAGGAGCAAGTCCTTCGAATGAACTTTCAGGGACCAACAGACATGAAACCTCCACCGTTCATTTAAGGGATTTCGGGGGAGGGAACTCCGAAAGTAATCCAAATCCGCGCAAGGTCTAAATCCTGGACAGGCCTGCGCGGGTAAGAATCTTGTCAAGGCGAACCGAGGAAGTCTCCAAAGAGGCGACCCTCCCCCAGACTACGATCAAAGAGATCATCCTGGAGAACTTCATGAGCTACGAATACGCAAGAATCCCCCTCCGGGAGGGCCTCAACCTCATCGTCGGGCCCAACGGCGCGGGCAAGTCCTCGGTCCTGCTCGCGATCTCCGTGGCCTTCGGCCAGGCGTACACCGAGCGCTCGAGGAAGCTCTCGGACCTGATCCGCCGGGGGAAGGACATTGCGAGGGTTTCCCTGATCTTCGACAACTCGGTCAAGAAGGGCAGACGCCCCATCCCCTACTCCAAATCAGACACGTTCATGCTCAGCAGGTATCTGAAGCGGGACGGCTCCTACTGGTTCGAGGCAGACTACAAGGAGATAGACAAGAGCGAAGTCGTCAGACTCCTCAGCGAGTTCGGGATCAACCCGGACAACCTTCTCATCATAATGCACCAGGGAATGATCGAGGAGCTGGGCGCGGTGACCCCTCAGGAGCGTCTGAGGATGGTCGAAGAGGCAGTCGGCTTCGCGGAGTTCAGGCAGAGGATCCTCCTGGCAGAACAGGAGCTGGGCGGGCTCATCGGAGAGGAGAGCTCCCTTCTCCAGCTCATCGACAACGCAAACCAGGCCCTCGAGTATTGGAAGCAGGTCTACGACAGGTACCAGGAAAAGCGGAGGCTCATCGAGCACCGCGAACTGCTGGCCCGCGAGCTCCTTTGGAGCACCGAGGCGAAGCTGAGCAAATCCCTTCAATCGGCCCAGGAGAAGATCATGGCAAAGACGAGGGCCCTCGAAGACCTGAAGTCCCAGCAGGCGGAGGTGGCGGCGGACGCCGACCAGACCCACCAGACCCTCCTGGACAAGCAGGTGGACCTGAGGAAGCTGTACTTCGCGCTTGTCAGGGCCGAATCCGACAAGGCCAAGGACGAGTCTGCTGAGAACGCCTACAGGAGCATCAAGGAGGACCTGGCCGGCCTCTCAGTCACTGTCGACGAGCTCCTTGCGAAGGGCCCCGAGAAGAGCACGAAGCGTATCAAGGAGGTCGTAGACTACATTTCCGGCAAGGGCGCGTCGGCCGAAGAGGACGCGAAGCGGAGGAAGGTTGACCTCGAAAGGGAGGTCTCCATCCTGCAGCCGGAGATCAGCCGGACCGAGGAGCTTGTCAAGCGGACCATGGAGAGCTACATCTCCTTCCGGGTGAAGTCCGAAGTCCTGTCCTACAGGATCAAGGTCACCGAGTCCGACCTCCGCGACCTCGAACGCAGCGCCCGCGAATACAAGGGCGAGCTCGAGAAGCTGGCCCCCGACCTGGAGAAGGCAGGCGCCAGGGTCGAGACCCTCCGCCAGCCCTACGAGGTCTCAGAGGAGCTCAAGCTTGTCTCCGCCCACATCCAGAAGATGCAGGACGTCCCCGACGACGCAGAGAAGATCTACAACGACTACTCCGGCAACATCGACGAGCTCAAGGTCAAGCTCGCCCAGCTGCAGGAAAACAAGAAGGCGATGCTGGGCGAGCTCGAAACCCGGAAGGACGTCTGGAGGCGGGCCATGGACAGCCTAGTCGAGTCGGTCGACCCCCCCTACCAGGCCGTCCTCGCCGCCGCGGACGCCAGCGGTTTCATCAAGTTCGAGGAGGGCGCGGACATCGAGGACGCAGGCATCCAGCTCTACGTCGGGTTCCGGGGCGGCTCCCCCACGACCCTCGACCCCTTCACCCAGAGCGGGGGCGAACGATCGGTGGCCCTCATGGCCTTCATCCTCTCCCTCCAGGCCAGGATAGTCTCACCCCTCAGGGCCATGGACGAGTTCGACATACACATGGACCCGAGGAACCGCGAAGCGATGTTCAAGATGATCCTGTCCCAGATGAAGCAGAGGGAAGCCTCCCAGTACCTGGTCATCACCCCGTCGATCCTCACTGTCTTCGACAGGAGCGCCCACGTGATCGCCGTCCAGGCGGTCCACGGCGCGTCCGAAGTCAAGGAGCTCAAGTAGCGTGGACAGGGACAAGCTCGAGGACCTCATGCGGGTGATAGAGCTCTGCCGCTCCGTCGAGTCCAGCTCCGCCGACCCCTTCGACGTCGACATCAAAGAAAAGATCCGGGTGCTCAAGGAGCGCCTCCCCGAGTGGAAGTTCCTCGACGAGCTGCTCGTCGACTCCGAAGCCCTGCTCGAGCTCGCCCAGATAGTGAAGCTCCAGGACGAATGGCTCAAGCACAGGGCCTCCTCCCTCTACATCGACCCCCTGCTCATCCAGCTGAAGGTCAAGCTCCTAGCCAAGGAAGCCCTCTCGGAGGCCTTCATCAGGAGCTGGCATCCGGTCGCGCAGGTCGACCAGCTCTCCCCGAAGGGGCTCGAGAGGGCCTTCATCTACTGGCGGGACCTCTCCCCCATGGCCGAGCGCTTCAAGGACGAGTTCGGGAGCTACGGGACCAGGCCGGGCTCGGTGGGCTACGAGGAGCTCATCTCGCTGGGGGTCTTCACCAAGGACCAGTTCGAGCAGAACCTCAAGGACCTCCACGACGAACTCCTCGAAAAGTCAAACGGCGAGTGGGTCGACTACAGGGAGTTCATCCAGTCAGAGACCTTCGAGGCCCAGGTGCTCAAGGGCTACCTCCTCGCGTTCCTGATCAGCGAGGGGAGGGCTTCCCTCAAGACCGAGCCGCTGACCGGCAGGATCTGGACGACCGCCCTCACGGAGAAGGCGAAGGGGCCGACGAAGTCGGTCGCCATTTCGATAGTTGGTGAGCCCTGATGGAATCAACAGACAGGGCACTCCTGGAGAGGAAGGTGAGGAAGGCCTTCCAGGTTCTCATCCTCCAAAGGGGAAGGAACCCCGGGGTCAAGGGATGGGAGATGAAGCGCTATCTTGGAAGGGACTACCGGAAGATAGTCGAGGTCCTCGGCGAGGACGTCGCGGCGCTCGGCCTCGAGGTCTTCGAAGTCAAGGGCGTGGACGGGACCGAGGACTCCTCCCGCTTCCTCCTGCGGTTCCGGGAGCCTCCTACCGTCAGCGAAGCCGAGACGTCAGGGATCAGGATCGACGACCTCGCAGTCCTCGCAAGCACCATAGCCTTCGTGAATTCCAAGCAGGGGAGGGCAGCCAGGAGAGAGGTGGAGCACTTCCTCCGAGAGAAGTTCCCGAAGTGGAGGGTCGAGTACTCCCTGGACAGGTATGTCAAGAGGGGGTACCTGGAGCAGGACGACAGGGCCATGCTCCACGTCGGCTGGCGGACCAGAGCTGAGGTCGACGAGAAGACGCTGATGACCATGATACTCGCCAGGGCTCAGGAAGCCCCGAAGAAGTAGCGCCGCCTGAGCGCCTCTCTCTCGCCGTCGATGATCAGCTCCACAAGGTCCTTTCCTTCCTTCCTCATCTTGGACGCCAGCGCAGCCGCGTCCGTGAGCCTGATGCCCCTCCCCGCGATCAGCATGTCTGCCGCGTGGCCGTACTCCCGCCTCAGTTCGGCCGACTTCTTCAGACTCTCGACCACCCGGAGCTTCTTCCCACGCATGTCGGCCCTGCTCCTCGCCTTCATCGCCAGGGAGAACACGTTTTCGTATGAGTCAGTCGAGAGCCCTATCTGGTCCTTCTCGCAGACTGGGCACTTCACCAGCCCGTCGAGGTCCTCCACCCTCCTCAGCTCCAGGAAGTTCCAGCAGCGGGTGCAGACGGCCACCAGGAAGGTGTCGTTGACCCTCGCCCTCGTGGACTGCTTGAGCAGAGCCCTCAGCCTTTCGGGGGAGACTATCTCTCCCCGCCTGCTGATCTCCTCCACCCCGATCCTGGCGATGGGCGAAAGCCCCTCAGACTCGATCACCTTCACCTCCACCGCTCCGGCATGGATCTTCTCCAGCACGTCCGCCGAGCTCGCCACGTCCAGGTCGTCGTGGAAGATCATGCTCATGGCCTCCTCGTAGACAGGCGTGTCTCTCAGGGACTCGATCAGCCCGGCTATGGAAACGCTGGCGTACTCAGCGTCCTTGGCAATGGCCCCGCACTTCTTCCCGGCATGTATGAGCCTCCGCTTGAAGATCCCGCTCCTCTCGACCGCCTTTTCAGTGGTCGCCTTCAGGTCGAGCCCGTACAGCTCGTCCAGGACCGAGAGGACCATCGACGGGGCAACGTCAGCCTCGATCACCATCCTGTAGGGGTCCTGGTGGACGGCCACCGACTGGCCCATCCTCTCCGAAATCATGTATCCGAGCACCCTCGCCAGAAGCCTGTTCACCTTGTGCCCGAAGGCAGCCTGAATCACCACATACCTGTCCCACCTCTCGACCGTCACCAGCCTCTCCGACGGGATTGGAAGCCCCGCTCCCTGCTGCTCGGCCACCTCCTTCAGGGCCTCGACCATCGCCTCTTTCGCGACCGGGTAGGTCATGCAGAGCTCGTCCACATACTCGCCTCCCTTCCCCTTCTCGATCTCCTCGGCGTACCTCCTCCGTATCATCCCGACCTCGGCCGCCACCTCCCTGGGGACAGGAATCTCGTCCCCCACCCAATTGGGGACCGCCCCGGTCGGGTCTTCCTCGGACTTCACGTACACCTTGTTCCCGTAGATCTGCTCTATCTTCCAGCACCGTCCGGCCTCGACGAACTTCACCCCCACCTCGCCGTACTCCGAGACGAAAGCCTCGTCCAGGGTGCCGACGAAGTTGTCCCCCTCGATGACGAGGTACTGCCTCTCGTCGGGTATCATCGAAAGGTTGTCGAAATAGTACTTGAAGAGTGGCTGGACGTCCCTCGCCCGAAAGACCTTGCCGTCAGACTCGCTGTAGTAGGCGAGCCGCGGGTATCTCTCCCTCATGTATGTCAGGACCTTCTTCAGCTTCTGCCCCTCCATCCTTGAGTAAACATAGCTCCGCCTGAGCAGGGCCTCGATGTCGGAGAAGTTCCAGTTCCCCTGCTCTATGAGCAGCCCGGCCACCTGATGGACGGCAACGTCGTAGGGCTCCATGACAGGCTCAAGGGGCTCCAGCTCCCCTCCCACCGACTTCCTGCAGAGGACCGCCGCCTCCAGAGTGTCGTCCGAATCCTGTGTGATCACGACCCCGTTGGAGACCTCCCCGACCTTGTGACCGCTCCTTCCCACCCTCTGGATTAGCCTCGTGACCTGCCTGGGGGAGTTGTACTGGACCACGTACTCCAGGAACCCGATGTCAATGCCCAGCTCCAGGCTGCTCGTGCAGATGACTCCGAGGAGTTTGCCGTCCTTCAGACCCCGCTCCACCGCCTCCCTCGTCGCCTTGGACAGGGAGCTGTGATGAATGCCGATCTTGAATTCAGGGTCCCAGACCCTGAACCTGCTGGCGAGAGCCTCCGCCTCAGTCCGGGTGTTGGTGAATATCAGGACAGACCTGTACTTCTCGACGATCTCTCTTATGGTCCTAAGCCTCGCCATCACCTCGGGGAAGGAATAGATGGACTCCGCCAGTATCTTGTCCTCCCCGGTCGCCCTGGGCGAAACGACCTTCAGAGCCAGGCTCTTCTCCACAGGCACCCTCACCACCTCGCACTCCCTCCCCTCCCCGACGAGGAACCGCGCGACCCTCTCGGGGGAGCCCACCGTGGCGGAAAGCCCGACCATCTGGAACTCGTTCTCAGCCACGTCCCGCAGCCTTTCGAGGCCGACGCTCAGCTGACTCCCTCGCTTGTCCTCGGCGAGTTCGTGGACCTCGTCCACCACTACCCACCTGAGCTTCGCAAGGTTCTGGCGGATCCTCCTTCCCACCAGAAGTATCTGCAGGGTCTCCGGGGTTGTGATCAGGATCTCCGGGGGCGCGAAGCTGAGGTTCGTCCTCTCCGCCTGAGTGCTGTCCCCGTGCCTCACTCCCAGCCTTATGTCGAAGCGCTTGCACCACCACTGCATCCGCTCAAGCATGTCCCTGTTCAGCGCCCGCAGAGGGGTGATGTAGAGCAGCTTCGTCCCCTTGTCCCTGTCGTCCCCCTCCCTGAGCATCGAGTCCAGGATCGGAAGCAGCGCCGCCTCGGTCTTCCCGGTCCCAGTCGGGGCCATCAACAGGGCGTTCTTCCCGGCCCTGACGAGGGGCACCAGCTTCATCTGGGGGTCGGTGGGAGTATCGAACCCCCTCTCCTTCAGGGCCGCGACCAGAGGCGGTGAGAACAACTCGAAGACGTTCTGCTCGCTCAACTTCCCTCACCGCACGGAAACAGCCCAAGCCTAACTATGAATTGCAAACCCAGAAGAAATGCACGCCTGTTTCTCCTCCAATAAGCTTGCGGTCGTATTGACATTCAGCCGGACGGGTCGGCTGAAACCAATCTCCATGACCACCTGCTACCCTTAAATAATTGAATATAACATACGTAATAAAGTCATGATTAGCCCTTACGAAATCGTCTCGAAGTCGGCCCTGCCCGCTCTCAGGGCGATGGTCGCCAGACGACTGCAGAAGGACCACCACATGACCCAGCAGCAGGTGGCGAACGCCATGGGTGTGACCCAAGCCTCGGTCAGCAACTACGCCCGGAAGACAAGGGGGATGATGGTCAACCTCGAGACTGACCCGACGGTAGCGAAGGCGGCGGACAGGATAGCCCAGGTCCTCTCCGCGAAGGCACCCGACCAGAGGGAGGCGCTTCGGTCCATGACGGACGTCCTGGACTACATCAGGTTCAACCACATGATGTGCGGACTGCACGGGGACCTCGAGCCCGGCTTCCAGGTGGAGGGGTGCTCCGCCTGCGACGGCACTCTTTCAGTAAAGAGTTTTGACAGGCTGAAAGTGCTAGTCGGCAGCTGAAAATGCTAGCAGAACAGAAGCCGGAGTGGCTGACGGTCAGGCCTTCCGGGGGGGAGAACTACGCCGAGCTCAAGAACCTCTTCCGGAACCTTAACCTGCACACGGTCTGCGAGGAGGCCCACTGCCCGAACGTGCACGAGTGCTGGGGGGGCGGCACGGCGACCCTGATGCTGATGGGGGACGTCTGCTCCAGGGCCTGCAGGTTCTGCATGGTCACCCCGGGCAAGCCGGCCGGGGCGCTCGACCAGCTCGAGCCGGAGAACGTGGCCTTCGCGCTTTCGCAGATGGGCCTCACCTACGTCGTCCTGACGTCCGTGGACAGAGACGACCTCCCGGACGGAGGCGCCTCGCACTTCGCCCGCACGATCAGGCTCGTCAAGGAAAAGACTCCTGGCATGCTCGTGGAGGTCCTCATCCCCGATTTCCAGGGAGACCTGGACGCCCTGCGGACTGTGGTTGAAGCCCGGCCCAACGTCATCGCCCACAACATCGAGACCACCCTGTCGCTGACCTCAAAGGCCAGGGATCCCCGGGCAAACTACTGGCAGTCCCTGTCCGTCCTCAGGAACGTCAAGAAGCTCAGCCCGGGCGCATACACGAAATCTTCGATCATGGTGGGCCTCGGGGAGTCAGAGGAGGAGGTCGCCCTAGCCATGTCGCACCTTCGCAGGGCCGGGGTAGATTTTCTGACGGTGGGGCAGTACCTCCGTCCTTCCAGCCGCCACCTCGAGGTCGCCGAATACGTCAAGCCCTCCCAGTTCGAGCGCTACAGGGCCATGGGCGAGAGCCTCGGGTTCAGCTACGTCGCCTCGGGCCCGCTGGTAAGGAGCAGCTACCGGGCTGGGGAGTTCTTCATCCGGTCCGCGATTGAAAGGGAGTCATCGCGGGGTCAGTCTTATATTCCCGCCAAGGTCGAAACTCAGGTTTGACCGAGTCAGAGTTCCTGAAGAACCAGGGAGCAGACGCAGTGCCGAAAATCTTTAGCGAATCAGACTTCAAGTTCTCAAAGGCCGAGGACGCGCTCTACCAGAGGTTGACCTCGGAAGGTATCTTGAAGGGAAAGGAGCCCAACCTCAGTCCCGAAGCACTCAGAAGGATGTACGAGCAGATGATCTTCGGGCGGGTCTTTGACGAAAAGGCAAGCAACCTCTCAACACTCCGGGAGATCGGCACCTACGCGCCCGGAAAAGGACAGGAGGGCGCCCAGGTCGGCTTCATCAACGCCCTGGACAAGGGGGACTGGTACGTCCCGATGTACAGAGACGCCGCCGGGATGCTCGCCTTCGGGATGCCCGCCTCCCAGGTATTGCAGTACTGGGGCGGCGACGAGAGAGGCATGCAGATCCCTGAGAATCTCAACATGCTACCGCTCGCAGTCCCGGTCGCGACCCAGCTCCCTCATGCCGTGGGGCTGGCGATGGCGAGGTGGCTCCAGGGGGAAAGGTCCGTGACCCTCGCCTGTGTCGGGGACGGGGGGACCTCCAAGGGAGACTTCCACGAGTCGCTCAACTTCGCGGGGATCTACGACCTACCCGTAGTCTTCGCGGTCGAGAACAACCAGTGGGCGATCTCTGTCAAGCGAGACCAGCAGACAGCCTCGTTGACCATCGCCCAGAAGGCGGTCGCCTACGGGTTCGAGGGGATCCTAGTGGACGGAAACGACGCCATCGCTTCCTACGAGGCGACGAGATATGCGGTGGAGAAGGGAAGAAGAGGGGGCGGGCCGACGCTGATCGAGTTCTCGACCTATCGACTCGGCCCTCACACGACCGCGGAGCTCGTATCGAACAAGCTGAAGGCCCCGGAGGAGGTAGCCGAATGGGAGAAGCGCAGTCCGATAACGAGGTTCGAGAAGTACCTGCGCTCGAGGGGTATCCTCGACGACGCGAGCGTCGAAGCAGTCGCCCAGTCTGCCCAGAAGAGGATGAGCGACGCGGTCGCCGCGTACCGTGCGATTCCTCCCCTCGACCCGTCGACGATATTCGATTACATGTACTCCACGCCCACCCCCGCGCTCCTAGAAGAGAAGGCTGAGGCCTTCGGGGGACCCCCGCCCCAGGAGCAGAGCCCTGGGGTCGAACCCACCACCACAGGCGGGAGGCCGGGGGTCAACATCAGGAACGCAGTCAACATGGCCCTCCGCGAAGGCCTCAAGCGCGACAAGAGGGTCGTCGTTTTCGGGGAGGACGTGGGCGAAAACGGAGGGGTCTTCCAGGTGACCCGCGGCCTTCAGGACGAATTCGGCCCCGACAGGGTCTTCGACACCCCCCTCGCGGAGCTGGGAATCGCCGGGATGTTCGTCGGCCTGTCCATAGGAGGGATGGTCCCGGTCGCTGAATTCCAGTTCGAAGGCTTTTCCCTCCCTGCGTTCGACCAGATATTCAGCCACGTCGCAAGGATGAGGAACAGGACCAGGGGAAGGTACGCGCCCCGAGGAGTAATCCGCTTCCCCTATGGTGCGGGGATCAGGGCGCCGGAGCACCACTCGGATTCCCCAGAGGCATACTACGCGCACACCCCGGGGCTCAAGGTGGTCATCCCATCCAACCCATACGACGCCAAGGGACTCCTGTCTTCGGCCCTGCGCGAGCCCAACCCAGTCATCTTCATGGAGCCAAAGCGGCTCTACGACTCTCCCAAGATGGAGGTCCCCGAAGAGGAGTACTCGATCCCACTCGGCAAGGCGAAGGTCGTAAGGGAAGGGACCGACGTCACCCTCGTCTCCTACGGAGCCATGATGGTCCCGACCATAGGAGCCGCTGACGCGCTCAAAGCCGAGCACTCGATCTCAGCAGAAGTAATCGACCTCCGCACCATCTCGCCTCTCGACTTTCCAACGATAATCAGGTCGGTGCAGAAGACCGGCCGGCTGGTCATAGTCCACGAGGCGCCGAGGACCCTTGGAATCGGAGCCGAGATCGCAGCCACGGTCGCGGACCGGGCCCTGGACTCCCTGAAGGCGCCAATAAAGCGGGTCACAGGCTTCGACACCGTCGTCCCTCTCGCGAAGATGGAGGACCACTACATCCCGAACAAGGAAAGGATTGTGAAGGCTGCCGCCGAACTGGTCGGCTATTAGACGGGGCGGAAAACGCTAAAAGAGCAGTGGAGCTGCGGAGTTTCGAATCCGGAATTGGTCTACAATTTCTCGTTGCCTGACATCGGGGAAGGCGTGGCCGAGGGGGAGATCCTGAAGTGGATGGTCAAGGAAGGCGACCAGGTCAAGGAAGACCAGCCTCTGGTCGAAATCATGACCGACAAGGTCAACGTCCAGATTCCTGCCCCTCGGAGCGGCAGAGTCTCCCAGATACTGGTCAAAGAGGGGGACGTCGCAAAAGTAGGGCAGACGATAATGGTGATCGATGACGGAAGCCTCGGGGCCTCCCAGCCCGCTCCTCCGTCCCAAGCTCCTGCCCCGAAAGAACCAGTCCCATCCCAGCAGGCGCCTCCGGCTCAGATTTCCTCTGGCATTCTAGCCACACCCGCCACCAGGAGGCTCGCGCGCGAGCTCGGCGTCGACATCTCCTCCGTCAGGGGGTCCGGCCCCCAGGGCAGGGTAACAGACGACGACCTGCGCAGGGCCGCTCCGGGCCCCAGGCCCGGGCCTGGGTCCGTCGCCGTCCAATCCACAGCAGGCGCAAGAGAAGAGCTCGTCCCTCTCCGGGGGATCCGAAAGACGATCGCTGAAAGGATGGTGAAGTCGAAGGAGACTGCAGCCCAGGTGACCCACGTCGACGAGGCCGACATGACTGAGCTCGTCCTTCTCCGAGAGGCTTTCAAGGGGAGCGCAGAGAAGAGGAAGGTCCACCTCACCTACCTCCCGTTCATTATCAAGGCCCTGGTCCCGGCCCTCAAGGAGTTCCCCTTCCTCAACTCATCCCTGGACGAAGCGAGCGGCAACATCATCCTGAAGAAGTACTACAACATCGGAATCGCAACCGACACCGAACAGGGCCTGGTCGTCCCCGTCGTCAAGGACGCGGACACCAAGGACATGTTCGAACTCGCCGGGGAGATCGAAAGGCTCGCCGACAAAGCGAGGAAGGGACAGCTGACCCTTGACGAAGTGCGCGGCTCCACATTCACAATCACCAACGTCGGGGCAATCGGAGGGCTCTTCGCTACTCCGATAATCAACCTGCCAGAGGTCGCGATCCTCGGCCTGCACAAGATAGTGAAGCGCCCTGTCGTCCGCGACGGAAGAGTGGAAATCAGGGACATCTCCTACCTTTCTCTGACCTTCGACCACAGGGTGCTGGACGGAGCCTACGCTGCTCGGTTCACCAGCAGGGTCATTGAGACGATCCAGGACACAAAGAAGCTCCTGGCAGAAGTCCTCTGAGAGCCCACCCTCTCAGCAATGTTTAAGCCAGTAAGACGGAGCAAATCTCCCAAGGATTCCTCATGCTCGAAGCTGACGTGACAGTAATCGGAGGCGGCCCCGGAGGATACGTCTGTGCCATAAGGGCGGCCCAACTCGGTCTCAGGACCGTCATCGTGGAGGCCGACAGGCTCGGGGGCGAGTGCCTGAACTACGGCTGCATCCCTTCGAAGTCCCTGATCACAGTCTCCAAGCTCTACGACAAGGTGAAGGAAGCCGAGAAGTTCGGCCTGAAGGCCTCGGGGCTCACCATCGACTTCGCCCAGATGCAGAAGTGGAAGTCCGAAGTCGTCGCCAAACTCGTGAGCGGGGTCGAGGGTCTCCTGAAGGGGAACCACGCCACGATAATCCTGGGGGAAGCGGAGGTAGTAGCAAAGGACAGGGTGATTGTGACAAAGCCGGACGGCAAGGAGGAGATCACGACCAAGAACCTAGTCATAGCTACGGGGACCAGGACCGTCCAGCTCCCTGGGCTGGAGTTCGACGGCTCCCTCGTCATCGGCTCGAAGGAGGGCCTCGAGCTGACCAACGCCCCGAAGAGGATGCTTATTGTCGGAGGCGGCGCCATCGGGCTCGAATTCGCGTCGATGTTCCAGAAGCTGGGGAGCGCCATTACAATCGTCGAGGTCATGGACCAGCTCATGCCCGGAAGCGACCCAGAAGTTGTCAGGGTCGTCCATCGGAAACTGGAAGGAAAGGGGGCGAAGGTCTATCTGAAGTCCAAAGTCGACAGGATCGACAAGAGCGGCGCGGTCGCAAAGGTCGACGTGTCTACGCCTGAAGGCAAGGTCTCTCTCGAAGTGGACAGGGTCCTAGTCAGCGTCGGCCGGAAGCCGAACACCGAGAAGATGGGCCTTCAGACCATGGGCGTACAGGTCGACGCCAGGGGCTTCATTCAGACCGACAACAGGATGCAGACCAACGTGCCCGGCGTCTATGCCATAGGGGACATAAGGGGCCCTCCGCTACTGGCGCACAAGGCGTCCAAGGAGGGCATCGTCGCGGCCGAGTGCATCGCCGGCCTCCCAAGCGCAGCGGACTGGAAGGTCATCCCCGAGGCTGTCTTCTGCGACCCCGAAGTGGCAAGCGCAGGGCTCACCGAGGCCAAGGCGGTGGAGGCTGGCTTCAACGTGAAGCGGACAAGGTTCCAGTTCGCAGCCCTCGGGAGGGCGCTCTCCGCCGGGGAACCTGAGGGGTTCGTCAAGATCGTCTCCAAGGCCGACGACGGCCTCGTCCTGGGGGTCCAGATAGTCGGCGCCGACGCTTCGAACCTCATCAGCGAAGCCGCGCTGGCGATGGAGATGGGCGCGACGGTGGAGGACATCGCCCTGACCATCCATCCACACCCGACCCTCCCCGAAGCGTTGATGGAAGCGTCCGAATCTGCGGCTGGCAGGCCGATCCACCAGCTGAGGACATGACCGGGACCCTCCTCGACCTCGGCAGGATGGAATACGGGTCCGCCCTGGACCTCCAGCGCAGACTCGCTGCCATGCGGGCCTCGGGCGACATCCCCGACGTCCTGATGCTCGTCGAGCACGACCACGTCATCACCCTAGGACGGAAGACAACCCCGGAGAACTTCAAGCCCCAGGCAGTCCCCGTCTTCCGGGTCGAAAGGGGAGGGGACGCAACCTACCACGGCCCCGGCCAGCTCGTCGGCTACCCCATTATGCGCCTCGAAGACCACGACGTACGCCGCCACGTGCGGACCCTCGAAGGTGCTCTGATCAAAGCAGTGGGAAGGTTCGGCGTCGAAGGGGAGAGGCTCGAGGGGCACCCGGGGGTCTGGGTGGGCGGAAGGAAGCTCGCTTCCATCGGCGTTGCAGTCACCAACTGGGTGACCTACCATGGGTTTGCGTTGAACGTCAACACCGACATGTCGTACTTCGAGCTGATACGCCCCTGCGGACTCGACCCGACCACCATGACCTCGATGGAGAAGGTCATCGGGAAGAGGGCCGACTACGCGGCCGTCAAGGAAGCGGTAGCATCCGAGTTCTCCTCGGCATCCGGCGAGGCCTTCACTCGTGAGAGCGGCCCTCGTCTCACTGAGCTAACAAACATTAAGTAGCGCAGAGGGTCGCGCGGTTTCGATGACCAAGAAGGTTGCCCCTAAGGTCACCTACACCACCCTATTCGCAGATGAAACGGTGCACCCCAAGTTCGAGGCCGCCCTGAAGGGATTCGCGCCCAAGCTCGGCCAGCGCCACCCGATGCACATCGGTTCGAAGGCCGTCTGGTCCGACGCTGGGGAGTTCGAGCACCGCAGCCCTATCGATACCTCAATCATCGTCGGAAAGTTCCAGGTCGGCACCAGGGTCCACGCAAACATGGCGATTGAAGCAGCGAAGTCCGGGTTCGCCGCCTGGAGTTCGAAGCCCTGGCAGGAACGAGTCAGAGCGATGGAAAGATTCGCAAAGCTCGTCGACGAGAGGAAGTTCGACCTGGCGGTCGCCATCACCTACGAAGTGGGGAAGAACAGGCTCGAGGCCCTCGCGGAGGCCTGGGAGGCGGTCGACGCGGTCAAGTACTACGCGAAGGTGATGCGCGATGAGAAGGGGTACACGACGAAGATGGGCCCCGGAGGCCCCGGGGAACACACGCTCGTCTTCGGCAAGCCCTTCGGCGTATGGCCGGTCATCTCCCCATTCAACTTCCCTTTCATGCTCGCAGGCGGCATGGCCCTTGGGGCCCTGATAACCGGCAACTCCATCATACTAAAGCCCACCAGCGAAGCCCCGCTGACGGGTCTCATGCTCTATGAAGCCTTCAGGGACGCGGGCGTCTCCAAGGGTGCCGTAAACTACGTAACAGGGCCCGGCGCTAACTTTGAGGACGAGTTCGTCACCAACCCAGACGTCGCAGGCATCGCGTTCACCGGGTCCAGAGACGTCGGCATGCGCCTCTACAGGAGATTCCTGACCGGCCAGCCCTACCCGAAGCCCATCCTGCTTGAAATGGGGAGCAAGAACCCCACGATTGTCTCGGCCAAGGCCGACATCTCCAAAGCGGTGGAGGGCACGGTGAGGGCCGCCTTCGGCTACGGAGGACAGAAGTGCAGCGCCACCTCGCGCCTCTACGTCCAGAAGGGAATCAAGGACGAGCTCCTTTCCGCCCTCAAGATCCGGGTGGAAGCACTGACCGTGGGCGACCCGAGGGAGCGCCAAGTCTACATGGGTCCGATCATCAACGAGTCCGCAGTAGAACGGTTCGAGTCGGCGGTCAACGAGGCGAAGAAGACAGGGGGGAAGATCCTGACCGGCGGAAAGGTGATCAAACGCGGGGTAATGTCACGGGGGTACTACGTATCTCCAACAGTGGTCTCCGGCCTTCCGTCAGGGACAAGGCTCCTCAGAGACGAACTCTTCATGCCCTTCGTGGTCGTAGACGAGTTCGACACCATTGGCGAAGCCATAGCCAAGGCCAACGCGACCGAATACGGTCTGACCGCCGGCATCTTCTCGAAGGACAAGCGGGAGGTCAAGAAGTTCTTCGACGGGATTCGGTTCGGGGTAACCTACGCCAACAGGAGCGGCGGCTCGACCACCGGCGCGTGGCCAGGGGCCCAGTCCTTCACTGGATGGAACGCGAGCGGAGCGACCGGAAGGGGGATTGGAGGGCCCCACTACCTGCTCAACTTCCTCCGCGACCAGTCCCAGACCACAGTCAGCTAGAACCGGAGAGCATAGAGTCCCGCCGCAACCAGGAGGTCCAGCGGCCACCAGGTCGGGATGACGAACCTGCCAATCCTGAAACTCCCGAATAGGGTCGTCGTCCACTCCCCCTCCATCACCATCTTACCCCTCCACGCGAAGTAGACCATGTCCTCGAGCACTGCCACAAGGAACGTGTTGCCCGCCCAGGCAGTGATCGAGAAGGTGAAGGCCGCGGTAATGAAAAGGGGGAGGAGGAGGTAGGCCTGATAGGGAGAGATCACCCAGAAGGCGGGCTTCTCGAAGAACCCCTCGACCTTCTTGGTCCACTCGGCCTCTGCCCTGTTGATGTATCTGTACTCGATTCCTGCGAAGATTACAGCAAAGACGACAGCTCGAACGAACGAAACGCCGTCGAACAAATCACTTCAGCGGGACGTAGAGACTCGAGCGGCTCGCGCCTATGCCCGGCGTCCCGTGCACGACCTTCTTGTTCGTTATCACGAACTCACCCAGATATCGTCCAATCATCTCGGGTTTTATCTCCAGGGGGACGAACTCTCTGCCGTTGTGGACCCCTATGGTCAGCCCGACCATGGTGGGGAGCACGATCATGTCCCTCGCGTGGGTCTTGATCTGCCCCTGAATCCTCCCTTCCTTGATGCCCCTCGCATCCTCCAGCAGCTTCCTCTTCTCCTCTGAGACGCTCCTGTTCAGGGACCGCCTCGCCCTGGAAGGGAGCAGTTCCAGAAGAGCCTCCGTGGACATGGCGCTGAGCTGCTCGAGGGTCTTCCCTCTGTAGCTGAACTCCTTCGGCATCTACTCCCTGACCTCCGCGCTGGTCCGGCCCCTTCTGCCCCGTCCGGTCATCCTGGGCGCTATCAGACCTACCTTTCTCCCTGGTGGTGCGTTCCTCGATGTGCTTGTAGACTTTCCGGGGTGCTGGTGCCTTCCTCCGCCGAACGGGTGGTAGACCACTGCCATCGCGATGCCTCTCATCCGCGGGTACACCCTTCCGGCTGCCCTCATCGCATGGTGCCTGGCTCCCGCCCTCATGAACGGCATCTCCTTCCTTCCGCCTCCCGCGATTTCCCCGATGGTCGCCCTGCACCTGTCGTCGATGAGCATGTTCTTGCCAGAAGGGAGCCGCAGGATGGCCTTCCCGTTCGCCTTCGAAAAGAGCACCGCCGAGGTCCCCGACGCCCTTACCATCTTCCCTCCGTCCCCCGGCTTGAGCTCGATGTTGCAGATGCGCGTCCCTTCTGTAATCTGTGAAAGCGCCATGATGTTCCCTGCGGTGTTCGTGGCCGCCGAGCCGATTGCAAGCTCTCTCCCCACGGTGAGCCCAGCCACAGCCGGCAGGTAGGTGTACTGGTCCTTCGAGAGTCGTACCTGCGCCAGGGGGGCGCTCCTCCCCCTTTCATCAAGAATCGCCGTGACCGTCGCCGTTCCCTCCGACGCGACCCCGATTTTCGGGTACCTCACCGGCGCTATCTTCCCCCTCGTCCGCGCCCTGAATTGGATGCCCGCCTTCCCGCGTCTTCGCTGAAGAATCCTCTTTCCCAAAGTCTACACCAGGCCCAGCTTGGTCGCAAGCTCGGCTGCCTTGTTATCCTCCAACAACCTCACGAAAGCCTTCTTCCCCTTGATCGTCCTTTCAGTGTTGACAGCTTTGACCTTGACCTCGTAGAGCGCCTCGACCGCGCTCGCTATTTGAGGTTTCGACACTTTGTCTTCGACCAGGAAGCAGAGCTTGTTCTCCTTCTCAATCTGTTCGAAGGTCCTCTCAGTCACATACGGCCGCTTCAGGATCCGCTGTGCGTCTTCAAGCCGCAACTTCGAGCTCTACCTCCCTCGCGCTCAACGTCCCCAGCGCAGATTCTGTCCAAATCGTTAGCCTCCCAGGCACTCCTCCGGGAGCAAGGTCAAGCACGCTAAGGCTCTCGACCCTGACGACTCCCAGTCCGGGTATCCCCCCCGCGGCCTTGCCAACCCCCCTGTCGTTAGTCACCACGATCAGCGGGCCCACCCCCGTCCGGTAGACCCTTCCCCGAAGCCTGCTCTTGCCAGTCTTGCGCTTTATGCCTGCGTCGACCCTCTCGAGGTCCGCGTCCAGCTCAATCTTCCCGAGGAAGCTCTTCAACTCAGACGTCTTCTCGACGGTCTCCAGGTCGTCGGTGACGACCAGGGGAAGGGTGATCTTCTTCACCCTGTGCCCTCGAGCTTTCACCGCGTCTAGAACCCCTGTGTAGGCGATGGCCGAGTCTCTTGCAAGCTGCCTTTCCCTCCTGTTCACTGCGAGATAGATTACCTTCTCGGACCTCGGAGGATGAGCAAGCCTTCCCTTGACAACGCTCGCAACCCCGCCCGCCATTCCGCCCCTGGGGTACCTTTCCCCCTTCACCCTTGGTATCCTAGAGCGCCCAGTCCCAGTCGGAGGGCTGTGGGTCTCGGCCGTCGTCCTCTCGCCCGCCATGGGGTCCCTGCCCTTGGGCTGGAGCCCATGCGAACCTACAAGCCAGAAGACGCGCTTGACCAGGTCTGGCCTCAACTGAGTGTCGAAGACCTGCGGCAGGTCGACCTTCCCCGCAGCCTTCCCATCAAGACCTACCACGTCTGTCTTCACCATCTCATCTCCCCACCATGGTGCTGACTTCGACCACCTGAGGCGGGTTCAGGTTCTTGTGGAATCCCCTCACGCTCTGCCTGACCATGACGAACCTACGGGCGGGACCAGGAACCGACCCTCGCAGGACTGCGTAGTCTCCCTGGACTTCGCCGAAGTGCAAGAAACCCCCTGCAGGGGTAATCGGCTTCTCCTTGGCGTTCCCAGTCAACAGAATCCTCTTTCCTGTCTCCGTCCTCTGGTGAAAGCCCATCTGGCCTGCTCTTGCGACTGTGTACATGACCGCAGCCGGGTGCCACGGGCCGATTACACCGACCTCCCTGACGGTTTTCCTGGACTTGTGCTGCTTCCTCTTTACCCCGAACCTGGTGATAACCCCTTCGAACCCCTTGCCCTTCGTTATCCCTAGAACATCCACGTACATCCCCGCCTTGAAGACATCTGCGAACTTGATCTTCTTCCCGACCAGCCCCAGAACGTAGTCCGCCTGGGACTTCACGTCCGCTCCCGAGACTCCCACCTCCATGACTATGGGCTGCTTCTGCGACAGCCCTGCGTCGTGGGGGACCGTGGACACCAGCGCGGTGACCCTCTTCGCCTTGCCCAGAGGCATCTTAGCCGAACCCTCAGCCGCAGACTTCACGTCAGCGATTGGCAGGTCGGCGCCGTCTTCGTGACTGTAGAGCCGGAGGCCCACAACCGCGACCTCTGGAAGGGAGAGTACGCTGGAAACGTTGAACAGCGGCTTGCCAAAGTTAGGGGTCTTCGCCCTGTCGTCCACGGTTATGACGTGCATGGTCCCGGCCTTGAAAGCGGGGAAACCCAGCATCGTCGGCTTGTCGCCTTGGACCTTGGGCCAGGTCCTTATTCTCGGGACAAGGGTCTTGGCGCGTCCCCTAGGCCTGTAGGCAAGACTGCCTCTGCGCGGTGCGGAATGCTTTCTATGGCCCAATTCACGTTAACCTTTCCCGAACCCCGTTTTGCGGTTCGCACTTAAGCTTTCTCAGATTGTAAGGACGCTGACGAGGTTGAGAGCGACGAGTATCGCCTCTTCCGTCCTCACAGTCTCAACGTTCTGCTCGGGGAAGAGGTCGATGACGAAGCTCGCCTTCCGCGAGAGCTCGGGACCCACGATGTCGAAGAGCCCTCTGGAGGGCGAACCGAAGACGAGCTTCACCCCAGCCGCATCCCTGACCGAGTCTCGAAGCCGCGGCGCGATGGCCTTGAGCCCGTTGCCGAACCTAGACGTCGCTATCCCGAGTCCGAAGCGCTGGTCGGAGAAGACCTCTCCCGCCTCCTTGCTCTCGACCGTGTAGCCCCAGTATTCGCCCACCCTGTCCCGGGGCATCAACTCCGCGGTCAAGGGCGTCTTCGAGGCAATCCTCACCGTCACCCTTCTGTTCGCCCTCTCCCTGCCGACCAGGTGTGGGCTCCTCTCTAGTCCAATGTCTACCGTTCCATCCGGGTTCGTAACCCCTTCCCTTACGTCACCTACGTTCAGTTTCTCCACCGGGACTCTCGGCCTGTGGGATGGAATCCTCAGCGGAGGGAGCAGGCCTGCGTATCTCAACGACTCGTCTATGGGGAACAGCCTCTTCCTCAGGTACTGAGGGGTTTCCAGGTACTCGAGAACTCTCCGGATGAAGTTCCCTTCGCCGCGCTTCCTCTCATCTCGGAATACTTCGATCACGTCTACGCCGTAGATGGAACAGGCCCTGGCGATGAGACCCAGCTTCACAGTCTTGTCCCTGGGGGACTCCTTCTCCTCGAGGACAGTATCGGGAAAAGAGACGGCGAGCTTCTTTCCAGAGAGGACCAAGCAGTCGGGAGGCAATTCGAGCGCTAATTCAGCTTTGCCTAGACCTCGGCCGTCCGATACGCAGATGAACAGAGGCTGACCAGGGGAGTCTCATGGACCAGTCTCCGCCGAAACAGCGAAGGACCACCTGGGTCTATTCGGTCTTTCCCGTCTCGCTGGCCACCGGCTCGCTGGGAACCATGGTCCAGCTCTACCTCATCGAGATCAACGGTCATACCCTCGGCACGCTCTACGGCAGCCTCGCTGTCGCGATATTCAACGGCGTGAGCATACCCGCCGCCCTCTTCTGGGGCTCTGCCACCGACAGGCTCCACCAGAGACGTGCACTTATCGCCGTGAGCTATGCGCTGATGGCCGTAGTCCTCTTCTCCTTCTACTTCGACAGCACGACCGCAGGGACTATAGCCCGGTATTCGATCTTCTCTTTCGTCTCGGTGGCGTCCGCCACGCCGCTCAACCTCCTGATAATGGAGACCGAGGAGAAAGGAAAGTGGGCGGGCGCCTTCGCGAAGCTCTCTATGATGTCGAGCGTCGGAAACGTCGCAGGCTTGATCCTCAGCACCCTCTGGCCGGCGCAGCTCCCGCTGATCCTGCTTTCCGTCCCCTTCGGGGTTTCCACCCTCGTCTCCGCAGGGCTCGCCATCGCCACGATCTCCGAGCCTTCGTTCGAGTTCGAAAGAGAGACGGTCGCCCTGAGGAGGCCCAGCTTCTTCAACAGGCTGCTCGCCCTCCCGGTCTTCTTCATCACCGTCCCCAGGGCGTCCGACTTCCGAAGGGTCTTCAGGGGCCTCAGGTCGAGCCTGACGAGCTACGTCCCGCTCTTCTACATCTCGACAGTCTTCTTCTACCTCTCAAGCGGCCTCTTCAACACTTCATTCGTGCCTGCGATGTCCAAGTTCTCGCTTTCAAACGGGGAGGTCTTCGCCGTCATCCTCGCGGGCATGGGCGTGCAGACCCTGGCTTTCCGGGGAGCAGGGCGCTTCGTCAGCTCGAGGTCGCTGGTAGTCACTTCGGCGCAGGGATTGCTGCTGAGGGGCTGGTCCTACGTCGCGCTGGGCGCCCTCGCGCTCTTCTTCGCAGGCCCTCTCTTCATCCTTCCCGCGCTGGTGATTTACCCAATAGCTGCGGGCGTCGCTTTTGCCGTCTACTATACATCCTCGAACACGATGATGTTCAACACCGTCCAACGCAAGAACCCTGGCGCTGCCCTGGGGGTCTACTCTGCTGTAGTGGGGATCTCGGCCATGAGCGGTTCCCTTGTTTCCGGCTTCATCTCTGTCTATCTCGGGTTCTACACGACCTTCGTGCTATCGGGAATCCTGCTGTTCGTCGCGGTCGGGATCGTGGCACGGTTGCCGAAGTCTCAGGACACTCATTCAGGGGCCCATCAGTAGTGGACCGGGGGGGATTTGGACCCCCGACCTCCCCCAGTCTGGATTCCTTTGCCAAGGGGCTGGACGATTCGCCTGTATCCTACCAGACTAGACTACCGGCCCGCTTCACGTAGTCTGAGGCGGTCTAGACGCTACTAGTTATCCTCTTCTTCTCATTCTGTTTTCAAGGCTTATCTGAAGTCCACGCCCGCAGGCAGTCGTGGCAATCTCCATCGACGACTTCGCGAAGGTCGAGCTGAAGGTGGGGAAGATCGTCTCAGTCGACGACATACCCGCTGCGCGCAACCCGATGTACAAACTCACTGTCGACTTCGGGGAGGGGACGACAAAACAGTGCGTCGCCGGAATCAAGAACTTCTACCAGAAGGAACAGTTGATGGGCAAAGTCGTCGTCGCCGTGGTCAACCTCCTGCCCAAGTCGGTCGCCGGAGTCGCCTCCGAATGCATGCTGCTCGCAGCCTACAACGAAACGGAACTCTCTCTCCTTTCGCTGGACAGGGTGCTGCCCCTTGGGACTAGAATCGGCTAGAGTTGTCACCCTCGAATCGCAGATGCGGTGGCCGGGATTTGAATTCCCGGACCTTTTTGGGGTCTCCCGGGTCGACAGCGTGGCAGGCTGCCGTCCTAGACCAGGCTAGACGACCACCGCACCCACCCCGCGCCTCCGCTGGCTGGATATGAACGTTGTATGCTCCGTTTCATCGGAGACCTTGGGCATCCTCACTTTCTCTTCCGGGGCACCACCACCATTCCATGTTTCGGGTGGAGGGTCACTCTCGCGTGCGGTACGACTGCCGGCTTCTCGGCCAGTTCTAAGTCCCACTTTGATGCGACGGTGGCAAGGATAAGCGAAGCCGCGGCCTTCGCGAAGCCCTCGCCTATGCACGCGCGGGTCCCTCCTCCGAACGGGAAATAGGCATACTTCGGGAGGGCCGCAGTCATCTCACGGGTCCACCTTTCGGGATTGAACGACCAGGGGTCGGGGAAGAACCGGGGGTCGTGATGAACTGCGTACTGGCTCATCAGCACGGTAGTGCCTCTCTCTATTCTGTGGCCTCCTACTTCGCATTCGTCAACGACTTGCCTCCCAATGATCCATGCCGGAGGATACATCCTAAGCGACTCTGCCACCACGCTCTCGACATACTCGGGAGCGGACTGCGTCGCGTCGTCGACCTCCCGCTGCACGCGTCTCCACGAACCTGAGTTACCAAGGAGAAGGTAGACGGCCCAGGTGATGGCGGTGGCCGTGGTGTCGTGGGCGGCGAGGAGGAAGGTCATCAACTCGTCGTGAATCTGCTGGTCGGGAAGCGAGGCCCCGCTTCCCATGAAGTCCTGCGACCGAAGCAAAACCGAAAGGAGGTCCCCGTGTTCAGTCCCATCTCTTCTCCGTTCGGATATCAAGCGCTCAATCGCGTCGTCCAGGAAGCGCCTCGCGGCCTTGTATCGCCTGTTCTCTCCGAACGGCAGCGCCTCGAAGAAATCCGCGAAGGGGCTCCTGTCCTGGTCAAAGTAGAAGACGCGGAGGTAATACTGGAGAGTGAAGTGCTCCATCGATTCGACGAGCATTGAGCGTGTCTTCCCGCTCTCGGCGCGAAGGTCGGCGCCAAACAGTGCCTTCGCGGCTATCGCGAGCGTGAGCCTCATCATTTCGCCCCTGAACTCCAGGGGCGCGCCTTCCCGCCATTGGCATATGGCCTCCTCGGCGTAGGAGGAAGCATCGCGCATGTATTCCGCTATCCGTTCGTGATTGAAAGAAGGCTGGATGACCTTCCTCTGATTCCTGTGGAATAGGCCCTCGGAGGCAGGGAGGCCATTTCCCATGAGCTTCCTTCCGAACTGCATCGACCTGCTCTTGACGAAGCTGGCGTGTTTCGTCACCAAGACGTCGCGGATGAGGTCAGGGTGCGAGACGACCAGGACAACGTATCTCCCAAACCTGAACTCCGCCATGTCTCCGAATTCCCGCTGGATTCGAACCATGGACGAAAGGGGGTCGCGCAGGACGTCGAGAAGAATCGAAGACGGGAGCCTGCTCAGTTGCCAGCGTCTTGCTGGTGACTCAAGCACGTCTCAAGGGCACGCGCTTGGCCTAATAACGTCGATTGCCCCTTGGCACCCACCTGCCCGACCCACCCTTAAATCGAATCATGGACGCAGCTTCATCGGATGGAGGCGTCGTCCAGGCGGCTCAGGATGAAAGGGAGCCTGCCCTCGCTTTCCGGATACCTCCGCTTCTTCCGCCTCGAATCCGCGTCGACCCCAATGACCTATCTGGTCCTAGGATACCTGATTGGCGGCGGGAGCCTCCTCTCAGCAGGAACCGCAGTCTGGCTGCTCTTCGGCCTCATCTTCCACATGGCCGGCTTCGGTGACAACAACCTCCAGGACCTTTCCCAAGATCTGGCAGACCCCAACAAGGAAGTCTTCCCCCTCGGTAGGTCGATGCCCGTGGCGCAGGCGAGGCGCGCGGTGCTAGGGCTCCACATGATCGGACTGGCCTTCGCACTCCTAATCTCCGGGTCCGTCACAGGCGCGTCAATCTTCGCGGTCTGCTACGCCTCGGGCATCATATACAACCGGAGCAGCAAGAGTTGGGCGTCCGCGCCCATCTTCTTCGCCCTGACCTTCGCGCCCCTGGCCGCATTCAGCTACTACTCGGTCGCCGGCCACTTTGGACCCTTGATCGTTCTTGTGTCTGGGCTGGCCTTCTTCGAATGTCTGTTCCAGAACGCCGTGGCTACGAGCTTGAAAGACTTGCACGCCGACAGGATGAACTTCATGAAGACGATTGGCGCTAGAGAGGAATCAGGCCTGCTCTTCGTACCAAGGAAGGCTTGGGCAGTGACCCTGGCGATCAAAGGATGCCAGACGGGGACATTCGTCGGCCTCGCAACCTTGGTCCCGGCCTGGACGCTGCTGGTGGGAGTCCCATTTCTCGTCATATCACTGTTCGGATCTGCCCGGACTATCGCGCCGCGCCCCTCGGAGCAGCGGTCTCGGCTGATGTTGCACGCGGCCATCAGCGAGCTGGGCTCCTTCTACGCGGTCCTCGGATTCCTGTTGGTCGTCCTCGGGACCGTCTCCGTGCTCTTCCTGGCAGTCTTCCCTCTCGCGTGGTATATCTTGGTCAAGAAGGCTCTATGGGGGTCCGTGGGCGCAATGATGGCCTAGTCCGCTGTGCACTAAGGTCCGATGCGACTCTCCCCCATCCCCACGAACCTCAGACGGCCGCGAGTTCCTTAGCAACCGCGGTCCAGGCGCCCGACACGTTGAGTGGGTTGTAGCCGCCCCCTCCCATCGCCAGGATCCTTCCCTGGCAGAATTCGTGGGCGATGTCGTGCAGTTTCTTGGCCGCATAGGCGTGAGAGACGGGTGTGTACTTCAACTGGGCGATAGGGTCTCCCAGGAGCGAGTCGGCCCCGCACTGAAAGAGCACGAACTCCGGCTCAAACCCTCTGACGAAGTTCGCTATCCTGTCGAAGGATTCGATGAATTCAGCGTCGCCAGACCCCGGAGCCATCGGGATGTTCAGCTTCGTCCCTTCACCGTCTCCTCTTCCTGTCTCCGCCGCGCTCCCTGTCCCAGGATAGAGGAATCGGCCGTCCTCGTGAACGTCCCCTATTACGACCCTTGGGTCGGACTCGAAGGAGTAGAAGACACCGTCTCCGTGGTGGGCGTCGATGTCGACGTAGGCGACCCGCTTCATTCCCATTTCCAAGAGCCTCGATATCGCTATCGCGACGTCATTGAAGACGCAGAACCCCCCCGCCCTTTCCTTTCGCGCGTGGTGCAGCCCTCCCACCGGATTGAAGAAATGGTCGAACTTCCCTTTGATTATCAGGTCCAGTCCATTCAGAGTGTTCCCGACTGGATACAGCGAGGCCTCGTAGACCCCTTTGAACGATGGGGTGTCGCCGTAGTCTAGGTATCCTTCTCCCATCCTGGAGGAGGCCTTTACGAAGTCCACGTATTCCTGCGCGTGGAAGGTCGTCAGGTCCTTCTCGCTGGCCTGGATTGGTTCGACCAGGTCGAGCTTCCCTGAACCACTGCTCTGTGCAAGCCTGCCAATTGCGTCGGCAAACAAAGTCGTCCTCGAACTGTTCATCGGGTTCCCCTCCGGAAAGGAATAGAGCTCTGACTCCCGACCGAAAGAGACGCCGAGCCTGCACCTGCGAGCTTCCGACATCGATTCTGTTCCCGCGATCTGAGTCAGATTAAGCTTGAGGTCGAGTTTCTGGCATCGATCTGCCCGCGCCCCCCAGTCGCCTATGCTCTCGAACTGAATCCCGCCATCAGATAGACAAGGGCTGTCGCCGCAGTGATCTGGGACCTTCCGCTCGGGTCCAATTGAGGAGCCAGCTCCACCAGGTCGGCGCACCTGACCTTGTCCCTCCCCCCGAGGTAGTAGGCGATGTCGAAGAGGTCGGCAGCTGAGATTCCACCTGCGCTCGGCGCGCTCACCCCTGACACGTATGCCAGGTCCACTGCATCAAGGTCGATGCTCAGGTAGACCGCCTCGCATCCCTTGCTCGCCACACCATATGCATCTCTTGCAATCGCGGTCGCACCTTCCTGCCTAACATCGCTCGCGGTGTACACCGTCATCCCGTTTTTCGCCGCCTCCCTCGCGTACTCCCTTGAATTCAAGAACCCGTGGATCCCAATCTCCGCGAAACGTCTCGGGTCGAGCCCCTTCGCGGTCCTGACAGCGAGGCCATAGCTCGAACCGCTCGTCGGCTTCCCCCCGATCTCGCCCCTCAGGTCGAAGTGCGAATCGACGACTATGAGGCCGACCTTCCCGAACTTCTTGCCGAATGCCCTGAGGGAAGGCAGGGAGATGCTGTTGTCCCCACCCAACACCAGCAGCAGGGAGTCCCCTCCGAGCGCCTCTGCGACCTCCTTCTCGATTTGTGTGTGAGCGGCGAAGACGTCCTGCGAAGTGACGACATCCCCGAGGTCGAAGACCTTCGCTCCAGAAAGGTCCGAGCCAAGTTCCAGGCTGTAGTTCGAGAACGACGACAGTGCCTGCCTTATCCCGGCAGGCCCGCCCGCGGCTCCCTTCCTGCCCAAGACCGCCCCGTCGAATGGGACCCCCATGAGATTGACCGCCCCCGCTCTGCTGCTTCGGGCCTGCTTGATGATCTGGACCAGCCTCCTGTCCTTCGGGTCCCTGTACCTCGGGGCCGGGTATTCCGCTTGCGTCCTCAACGTTCTGGTCCCACGTCGAAGTCGAGTTAAACGTATGTCGAGGATTATTAGTCAGGCCTGGGGGGGTGCATAGCAATGGTCGTTACAGTGGATGGGCGGTCTCTCACTCTCGAATCGGCCATCGACGTCGCGGAACGGGGCGTCCCAGTCAGGGTCAGCGTCTCCAGCCTCCGACGCATGGAGAGGTTCAGGTCTCTGCTCGACCATAAGCTGGGCAGGGGGGAGGTCGTCTACGGGGTGAACACGGGATTCGGGTCCCTCTCCGACAAGGCCGTCCGCCTCGGGAACCTCAAAGAACTCCAGCTCAACCTGATCAGAAGCCACGCTGCCGGAGTCGGGAACCCAATGCCACTGGAGGTGGTCCGGGCAGCGATGGTCATCCGGCTCAACAGCCTCCTCAACGGAAACAGCGCTGTAAGGACCGAAGTCGCCGAGCTCATCGCTGCTATGCTGAACAAAGGGGTAACCCCCCGGGTCCCCGAGTTCGGTTCCCTCGGAGCCAGCGGGGACCTCGTCCCATCGGCCCACATGGCCCTCACGATGGTCGGTGAAGGAAGAGCCTACCACAGGCACCGACTGACAGACTCGAGGAAGGCGCTGGCCGCATCCAAGCTCAAGCCGATCATCCTACACGCGAAGGAAGGACTTTCTCTGATCAACGGGACTGCCTTCACCACCGCCCTGGGCGCGGTGGTCACCCAGAGGGGAGGCATCCTCCTCGAGGCAGCAAACTGCTCCGTGGCACTGACCAGCGAAGTCCTGGGCGCCTGCTCTCAGTCTTTCGACGAGAGGCTGATAGGACTGAAGAGGGACCCGGGCCAGGAATACGTAGCGAAGCGCATCAGACAGTCCCTGAAGGACAGCCTCAGGATTCGGGCCGGGCCTGTCCCCCAGGACCCCTATTCGATTAGGTGCGCCCCCCAGGTCCACGGTTCCCTCAAGGACGCCCTCGGCTTCGCCGAGAGGCTGGTGGTCGACGAGATGAATTCGGTCTCAGACAATCCCGTCCTGCTCGAAGACGGAGCGGTGCTGCACGGAGGGAACTTCCACGCCCAGCCCGTAGCCATGGCGCTGGACCTCCTATCGATTTCTCTAGCGTACCTCGGGGTCATTTCGCTTGGGAGGATCAATCTCCTCCTTTCGAAGACGCCTGCGGAGACGAAGTACATGGCTGGGAAACCCGGCCTGGAGTCCGGGCTGATGATACTTCAGTACACTGCGACCGCCCTGACAGCCGACAATGCCAAGCAGGTCTATCCCCAATCTGCCTACCCTGCCAGCGTCTCGGGGGGCATCGAGGACCACGCGAGCCATGGGGTCAACGCCGGGATGAAGGCCCTTGCCGTGGCATCCAACGTGGCGATGGTACTGGCGATCGAGCTGATCTGTGCCTCCAACCTCCTGGGCTCTGACGACACAGGGGTCTCGGAACACTCCAAGGAGGTCTGCGCGGTCGTCAGGGGCCTCTCCCCACTGCTCCGGGGTGACAGGTCCCAGGCGGACGAAATCGAGAACCTGGCGTCCGCAATAGGAGCCGGAAAGCTCCCCTAGACTTCAGGCGACGCGTACACTTCGCGCCCCCCCTTGTAGACGCTTCGAACGTAGTGACCTCCAACCCGGTATGCAAGAAACTCGTAGCTTGCGATTGAATGGAGGACGAAATCGGCCGGAGCTCCTACCGTCAACCTCCCCAGGTCAGGCCTCCCCAGGGCGAGGGCTGCGTTGACTGTGAACCCCTTCAGCGCCTCGGCGGGCGTCATCCTCAGTCCGGCGCACGCTAGGCCCATGACGAACTGTGGAGATTCGACCCAGGAGTTGGGGCTCAGGTCGGTCCCCAGAGCCACTCTGCAGCCTGCTTCCGCCAATCTCCGTGAATCGGCATAGCGGATGCCTGAGTAGAGAGATGTAGCCGGCAGAAGGACAGCGACGACTCCCTCCTTCCCCATCATCATCGCTCCTTCGGCGCTGCTGCTCCCGAGGTGGTCCGCCGAGACGCATTTCATCTTGGCCGCCAGCGTCGCGCCCCCAGAGTCGCTGAATTCATCTGCGTGGATCTTGCACGCGAAGCCTAGTTCTCGCGAGGCCCTTAGGTACCTTTCACATTCACCGGCGGAGAAGACCCCCTCCTCGCAGAAGCAATCCGAAAACGAGGGCCTTTCTTTCATGGAGGCGACCATCGGGAGCATCTTCCTGATGGCGTGGTCGACGTACTCCTTCGCCTTCCCGAACTCCGGGGGAGTGGCATGCAGGCCCAAGAAGGTTGAGACCAGCTCAACTGGGCTTCGCTTCCGGAGGCGCCCGATTGCTGTCAGCAGTTTCGTCTCGCCCTTCAGGTCCTGGCCGTAGCCCGTCTTGACCTCGGCGGTGGTGACCCCGTTACTCAGGAGCTGGTCGAGGCGGTCTGCCGACTCGCTTGCTATCGACGCGACGGACGCCCTCCGCGTCTCTCTGATCGTCCGCAGGATCCCTCCCCCCTTGTTGAGTATGCTGGTGTAACTTTCTCCTTTGACCTTCCTTTCCAGCTCATCCTCCCGGCTCCCTGCGAAGACAAGATGCGTGTGGGGGTCGACGAACCCGGGGGCTACGAGGCCTCCCTGGGCATCAACCCTCCTGACCGCTTTCCCGACGAGCCTGCGCCCAAGCTCTCTCGTGGTGCCTGTCCAGACTACCCTGCCGCCGTCGCAGAGGAGAGCGCCATCCTGCACGATCCCCAGTCCTTCCTCTCCGGTCCCGTCGCAGGTGACCAGCTCCCCTGCGTGAACCAGCGCCAGGTCTGCCAAATCCCGAATCTCCCCGTGGGCGTCGGGCCTCCCACTCGTCATAAGGCTTCTCGGGAAAAACTGCGCGCGCGACTGAACTCTTAAATCGAGAGACGACCCCGAAATTTCGTGCAGAAGCACTCAATCAGGGCTCCGCGTGGGAATGATATCACCTGCAAGAGCTGGCACCAGGAAGCGGCGCTGAGGATGCTGATGAACAACCTCGACCCCGAGGTCGCCAAGGACCCCGAGCACCTGATCGTCTACGGGGGCACCGGGAGGGCTGCCAGAAGCTGGCCCGCCTTCGACGCCATAGTGAAATCTTTGAAGACCCTTCAGAACGACGAGACGCTGATAATCCAGTCGGGCAAACCGGTCGCAGTCTTCAAGACGGCCCAGAGGGCCCCGCGGGTGCTGATCTCCAACGCGATGCTCGTCCCGAAGTGGGCCGACTGGGCCTACTTCAGGGAGCTCGAGGAAAGAGGCCTGACCATGTTCGGCCAGATGACCGCAGGGAGCTGGATGTACATCGGAACCCAAGGAATCCTCCAGGGCACCTATGAAACGCTCGCGGCTCTGGCGACGAAGCATTTCGGAGGTTCGTTGAAGGGACGGATAGTCCTGACCTCCGGTCTGGGGGAGATGGGAGGGGCTCAGCCCCTCGCCGTGACGATGAACGACGGAGTCGCACTCGTGGTCGAGGTGGACAGGAGGGCGATCCAGAGGCGGCTCGACAAAGGATACTGCGACATGGTGGTCGAAGACACAGTGGAGGCGGTGCAGATCGCGCGACAGGCTGCGAAAGAGGGGAAACCCCTCTCCGTAGCCCTCCTCGGCAACTCGGCCGAGGTACTCCCACAGCTAGTCAAGACAGGGTTCAGGCCCGATGTCGTGACCGACCAGACGGCAGCCCACGACCCTCTTTCGGGGTACATCCCAGAAGGACTGAGCATCCAAGAGGCTGCCGACCTCCGCTCGTCCGACCCGGATTCCTACCAAAAGCGCTCAATGGCCTCGATTGCGAAGCACGTCAGAGCGCTCCTCGATTTCCAGCAAGCTGGAGCGATAGCGTTCGAATACGGCAACAACATCAGGAAGATGGCGAAGGATGCGGGAGTCGACGACGCATTCAGGATTCCGGGGTTCGTCCCCGAGTACATCAGGCCTCTCTTCTGCGAAGGGCGGGGGCCCTTCCGTTGGATTGCTCTGTCCGGAAGGCCTGAGGACATCTACGCCACCGACGAGGCTGTCATGAGGGAGTTCTCCGACAACAAGTCTCTTGTCAGATGGATCAGGAAGGCGCACGACCAAGTCCAGTTCCAGGGCCTACCAGCGAGGGTCTGCTGGCTAGGCTATGGGGAGCGTGCCAAGTTCGGGAAGATAATCAACGGGATGGTCAGGGACGGCTCCATATCTGCCCCCATCGTGATCGGGCGCGACCACCTCGACTCCGGTTCGGTCGCTTCGCCATACAGAGAGACAGAAGGGATGAAGGACGGGTCGGACGCAATCGCCGACTGGCCCATCCTGAACGCCCTCCTCAACGCAGTCTCGGGAGCCTCCTGGGTATCAGTCCACCACGGCGGTGGAGTCGGGATCGGCTACTCAATTCATGCCGGGCTGGCAGTCCTCGCGGACGGAACGAAGGAAGCCGACGAAAGGATCGAAACGGCCCTCACCAACGACCCCGGCCTAGGTGTCGCCCGGCACGCGGACGCGGGCTATGACGAGGCCATCAGCACTGCCAAGGCCAAGGGCATCAGGATACCGATGTCTGAGCCCTAGTCTTCATCCGCCCCGAACCCTTCGCTCCGTAGACAAAATACGCGATGTAGGCAGCTGCAATCACTGCGACGATCCCGGATAGGGCGTCGATCACAGTCGACGAAGACGCGAAGGCTGTGTTCCAGTACGCACCCGCCAAGGAGCCGGCGTAGATCAGGATGGCCGCCCAGGCAAGACATCCCGCCACGGTGAAGATGATGAAGGGCCTCAGGCGCATTTCGAAGAGCCCAGCTGGGAGCGAAATCACGGTCCTGACCGCAGGCACGAACCTCGCCACGAAGACCGTCCACTGGCCCGACCTTTCGAACCACCTCTCTGCCCGGTCCAGCGACCCGGTCCCCAGCCCGAACACCTTCAGCAACCTCAGGACGAAGGGCCTCCCCAACCAGAGCGCAAGGAAGTAGTCCACCAGAGCGCCGGTGAGGCTCGCCAAAGTGCTCACGGCCAGGGCCAGCCAGAAGTCCAGAACGCCCACTGAGACGAGGTATCCCGCGAAGGGCAGGACGACCTCGCTCGGCACCGGGGTCGAGGCGCTCTCAAGGGCCATCAACATGAAGAGGCTGATGTAGCCGTACTTCCTCATGAAATCAAGCAGTGACGCGGTCGAGAGCACCGACCCCCCCGCGCCTGAGAGCCAGGAGCCAAAGGGGAGCTCTGCCAGGTGGGCAAGCTGCAAAAGGGCCACCGCAAGCGCCACTGTCGCGGCGAGAAGCAGGTACTTGTTCCTGGGTACGTGAGGAGCCGTCGCACGGTAATCTCCTTCCAACTTCGACCGACCGCCCGACGACAGCTTATAGGAATTTGCGGACGACTTCAGTTGCCAGGTCGCTTGGTCCGAGAAAGCTCTTCGACCAGCTCCTTCGCCCTGTCGAACCGGATCCTCTTTTCCTGAACCATCCTGCCTGCGACTTCGTCTATCATCCCGCCGGTCGCCCCCGCAGACACAGCGATATTGCGGGCATGAAGCCGCATGTGACCCCTCTGAATCCCCTCGGTCGCCAGGGCCCTGAGGGCTGCGAAGTTCTGGGCGAGCCCCACCGCCCCCATTACCTCAGCCAGTTCAATGGCCGTCTTCACCCCGAGTATCTTAATGGCAGCCCTCGCTGCGGGGTGGGTCTTCGCCGCCCCCCCGACCAGTCCGACCGCCATGGGCATTTCGAGCTTCCCGACCAGGTCGCCATCCCCATTCTTCTCCCAGGTCGTGAGCGGCTTGTATTTCCCGCTCCTCGAGGCGTAGCTGTGCGCCCCCGATTCGAGTGCCCTGATGTCCTGACCGCACGCGATGGCTACAGCGACCACGCCGTTCATTATCCCCTTGTTGTGGGTCGCGCACCTGTAGGGGTCGGCGTCTGCGAATGCGTACGCGTAAACGACCCCGTCCACAACGTCTTCCCCTCCGATCGTCTCCTTCTCGAATACGGCCGCGGCCCTGACGAGCCTCCTGTCAGCTAGGTTTGAGATGATTCTGAGGAAGACCCTTCCACCGGTGACTTCTTCGACCATCGGGGCGACCGCCTCAGCCATGGTGTTGACTGCGTTGGCACCCATCGCGTCCCCTGTGTTGACTATCAGTTCAGCGACGACCATCGGTCCCTTGATCGTCGAGAGGACCTTCACGTTCAGGTCCTTGGCCCCGCCCCCCAGCGAGACGAGCATCGGGTCCTGCTCGTTGGCCTTCTTCAGGACTTCCTCCTTCCGCCCCATAAGCCTAGTCCTCGCTTCCTCAGGCTCGGGGACGTCGACCACCTGAATCTGTCCTATCATCACGGGCCCAGTATTGGTTACCGTGAAACCGCCCTTGACCCTGGCCATCTTCGCCGCGTTGCTCGCCGCGGCAACAACTGACGGCTCCTCCAGCGCCATCGGCACCAGGTAATCCTTCCCGTTGATCTTGAAGTTGGTTGCGATGCCCATTGGGTAGGTGAGCCCTCCGATGACGTTCTCGATCATCCTGTCAGCCATGTCCGCTGGCAATCCGCCCGTGTTTGCGAGCGTCCTCGCCTCCTCATCTGTCAGCCCAGTCATCTTCTTGACGACGTTGAGCCGCTCAGCCATCGAAAGCTTGTAGAACCCGGGTACCTCTGAACTCCCTTCCATGCCCTGATTCGGGAGACCATTGGTTGGTTATTTAATCGAAGCGACTGGGCCTGCTCGCCAGGTCAACGGATGAACGCGATAGCAGGGTCTTCGACCTGTCTCAATTCCTGCGTAAAGATAAAAGGCGGCTGAAGCGGCCGTCCGAAACGCGAACAGGGCCAGTCGTCTAGTTTGGTCAGGACATCGCTCTGACACGGCGAAGTGCGGGAGGAGTCCTCCTGCAAGCCAAGGTCCCCGGTTCAATTCCGGGCTGGCCCACCATCCTTCTCAATCCTTAATACTTCGAGACCCTCGCTGATGATTGGCTAGGTATGAACCGGAATCTGCTCGTTGCTTCGGTTTTCCTGATACTCGTGGGCATAGCCTTCGGCTTCTACCCGGTGACCCTCATCGGCTTCTTCCTGCTCTTCCCGGCCCTGCTCTCCTCGCCCAGGCCCGGCCCAATGAAGACTCCGACGACCAGGCCGCAGGAACAACCGAGGCGCATAATGCCGCACCCGACGCCTGTAACGGAGGCCCTTCCGTTGCCTGCGGTCACCGCCCCTCTCCCCACGGCGACGCCATCATCCTCACAACCCATCCCTCATTCCCTGGCCTCCTACAGCTCCGCGCTCTTTCCGAACAGCATGTTTCCAAACCTGTCCCTTGCATCTCCGACGCAGAGCTCAACGGCGAAGACCGAGGCTCCGGCCGCGAAGGACGAACTCCTTGAAGTCGGTGCCCTGTTGGCTTTCCTTAAGCTGGTCCTCGGCTAGGCGATGTACAGGTTCATCTCTCGCGCCACCTTCTTCAGCCTCTCTATCCTGTGAGGCATAGACGGATGGGTGGAGAAGAGCTCAACCAGGGCGCTCCCCCTGAATGGGTTCACAATCCAGAGCGAAGCCATCGCCGGCGACGGTGCCTGGCTCGGGTTACTCGATATGGGCCTGGTCTGGGCCTTCGCCGTAATCTTCTGGAGGGCGTTGATCAGACCACTGGGATTCCTGGTGAGCTTCGCTCCGTATTCGTCGGCGCTGTACTCGTCCCCCCTGCTTATCCCGAGTCGGATGAACGTGGCCCCGAGCGGGACAAGAACGACCGCGAGCAGGAGAAAGACTGGCGAACCCCCGCCCCTGTTCCTATTGCTCCCACCTCCGAACCAGAGCGAAAACATCGCGATGTTTCCGATGTATGAGATGGCGCCCGCCATGGTGGCTGCTACGGCCGACATCAGAACATCGCGGTGGACCACATGGCCGATCTCGTGCCCTATCACGGCTTCAAGCTCATCCGGGGTCAGGGTCTGCACTATGCTCGAGGTGGCGCATACGACGGCCCTCTGAGGACCCCTCCCGGTCGCAAAGGCGTTGGGCTGTGGCGAATCGAGCATCGCCACCTTCGGCATCGGAATCCCAGCCTTCTGGGAAACGTTCCTGACGACCCTGAAGAGAGTCGGGTTGTCGCTCTCTTGGATTACCTTTGCCTTGCTCATCCTAAGTACCAGGGAATCGCTGTAGTAGTAGGAGACGAAGTTAATGAGCGCCGAGAGCCCCAGCGCCAGCAGCATGAATGTGATCGGGTCGTTGAAGAAGTAGTACCCCACCACGTACCCTATGGCCATCAGGAGCCCCGTCAGCACTGCGAAAAGCAGTGTTATCTTGAAGTAGATTGTAGCAGACATTTCAGTCCGGAGAGAAATGCGCGCTTCGGCCGCAATAAAGACTTTTCGAGGCCGGCTCGTGTTCTGGTAACTCGTCTGGAGATAGGAGTCATTCCGATTTCTCACTGTTAACTGATTTGAGATGCTTAAATGAGGTCGCAGTTTGACCGAATGTCGTGAGAGAGTCAAGGACATTAGTTCTCATTTGGTTTGCCGTGGTTGGCCTCATCACCTTGGCCATTGTCCCGATTCGACTGTATGTCCTCTCCGCCAACGACTGGCTGGTGGGTGCACCATCGACACTCGCGCTCGTGTTCTTCGTGATATACTTCCTCGTCGCTTGGCTTTGGAAACCCAAGACCGTCACGACTCCTTCTGTTGATGCGCCGCGTTCTGGATGATTGCAAGCCACTTATTCTGCCCCGCGACTTTGATACCCGCTCGGTCGGCTGGCGTGTCCCCGTTCAAGGCCTCGTGGGGTCGGATGAAATTGTGATAGACTTGGAGGCCTTTCAGGATTGGCGTGTCCATCCGTAGGAGCCTAAGAGAGACGGGCCGATGTTCTCAAACGTGAGGAACTGGAAGAGAAGGCCAACGGCCACCATTACGGCAATTGCCCAATCGAGTCTACCCAAACTGAAGCCATTCCTCCGCTTTTTCCAGAGATAAAGGAGACCCCCCGAAGATACAGCCAACGGGCCGAGGAAATGAAAATCGGCCACCTCAGGTCATCTTCCGAATTGTTAGCTCGCTGGAGATGGAAGGGTTTGACCCTTGGAAGAGGGTCAAGTTACCAGTTCCCCGGCTCGACCGAAAGAATAAAATTCCAGCGGACTCTCGAAGACCCAAGGGGATCAGATTGGAAGATAATAATGACGGCGAGTGGCCAACGAAGCGGGGCAAGGGGTATCCCTTCGGCCCCTGGGCGTTCCCGGACATAGATGAGATGATCAAGGAGATGGAGAAGTCGTTCTCGGCGCAGTTCAAGGAACTCGAAAAGGAGCTTCCCAAGAACCTCGTCAGGGAGACGAAGTCAGCAGACGGCAGCGTCAGAAAGGAGATCGGTCCGATAGTCTACGGGTACTCTGTGACCATCGGCTCCGACGGCAAACCGGTGGTCAGGGAGTTTGGCAACGTCAGGAAGGGGGAGGGGAAGCCCTGGAAGGAGGTCCAGGACAGGCGAGAGCCTCTGGTCGACGTGATCAGCTCGGACAAGAACGTCCGGGTGATTGCTGAGATGCCAGGCGTCAGCAAGGAGGACATAGAGTTGACCGTGAGCGAGAAGTCTCTAGTCATCTCAGTCGACAAGGAAGGCAGGAGATACTACAAGGAGCTGGAGCTGCCGGGGGTTGTCAATCCGAAGGACGCGAAGTCCTCTTACAACAACGGAGTCCTTGAGGTGACGATCCCACTGAAGTCCCCTGGCGGAAGCGGGGTCAAACTCCGCGTCGACTGACTACTGGTACGGGCCGCCCTCTAGTCCTTCCTTGTACCTGGCCATCGCGTTGAAGGTCGCTTCCTTGTAGCCGTGCTTCTCCGCAAGAGATCGCGCGATGTCTCCCGTTGTCACGATCCCTATCATGGCGCCGTTTCTGTCAACCACTACGAGCCTCCTCACCCTGTACTCGGCCATTTCAGCCGCAGCCTCTGTGACGGTCGCGTTGGGAGAGATTGTGATCAGCGGCGTGGACATTATGTCCTTCACCATGACCTTGGTCGGGTCGAACGCGTCTGCGAGCACCTTGGAAATCATGTCTCTTTCAGTTACGATTCCGACCGCTCCTCCAGCCTGGGTTATCACCGCACAGCTGACTCCTCGTTTCGCCATCGCCTTGGCACAGTCTCTTGCGTTAGTGTCCAGGTCCACGGCCATCACAGCCTTCACCATGATATCCGACACGAGCTGATCCTGCGGGTTCAACGCCCAAAGTCCGAGACCAGGCTGATATATCAGTTGGCTGGCCCCGAGCATCGACCGAGCCCTTGGCCGCTGTTCACCGCTCTGTGTCGGATTCGCCGCGAACCGATTGACAAAGGGATGAAGTGGACCGGGGGGGAATTGAACCCCCGACCTTCCGCGTGCAAGGCGGACGTTCGTACCGCTGAACTACCGGCCCACTATGAAGGCCAGCCTGGGGTTCATTCTTATCCTCTTCTCACCTGGAAAGGAATTATAGCCGATTCAGAAGCGCCAGCAGTCAGTGGGCCGGTAGCTCAGCTTGGCTAGAGCACCCGACTGATAATCGGGAGGTCAAGGGTTCGAATCCCTTTCGGCCCACTTACGCAAAGCATACTAGTACTGCAGTTTTCCTTTGTATTCGCCCAATCTAACGAGTTTCGCGAATCGCCAGGGTTTCAACCTAGGTTCTTCATTTGTTGGAGGACCTACCTAGACCAACAAGGCCCGGCCAGGGCGCCTCTCCGATATCTGTCTTCGGCTCTTTGCCAGTACCGACAAAGGTTATTACTCAATCCGAGCATACTAAAGGTGCAAGTCGTGAAACTGTCTCATCGCAGGTCGACGATGCTAGGTCTACTTGGTCTCTTGTCCGTCTTTCTGCTCGGCTTCGTGTCGAATGCCTCGGCGATTTCCAACGGTCAGGCGGCGAGCCTCGTGATAGGCCAGTCGAGCTTCATAACGAACAACATTGCGACAACTTCGACAGAGTTGAACCTTCCTTATGGCCTCGTATTCGACTCGGGCGGCAACCTATGGGTCGCAGATCTCAATAACAACAGAGTCCTGGAGTACACCTCTCCATTCTCCACCCACGAGGCCGCCAGCCTCGTCATCGGCCAGTCGAGCTTCACAAGCAGCGCCTCCGCGACCACTTCGACGGGGCTGAACAATCCTCAAGGCCTCGCATTCGACTCAGGCGGAAACCTTTGGGTTGTGGACCAGCTTAACAGCAGGGTCTTGAAGTACACGACTCCGTTCTCAACCAACGAGGCCGCCAGCCTCGTCATCGGCCAGTCGAGCTTTACAACGAGCGACTTCGCAACGACCAATTCAACCTCGCTGAGCTATCCCACTGGCCTTGCATTCGACTCAAGCGGAAACCTCTGGGTCGCGGACCAGGCTAACAACCGGGTCCTAGAATACACTATGCCGTTCTCCACTCACGAAGCCGCCAGCCTCGTAATCGGCCAGTCGAGCTTTACCACGAGTAACTTCCCGATCACTGCGAAGGGGCTGAATGGTGCCAACGCTGTCGCATTCGACACCAAAGGCAACCTCTGGGTTTCAGACTTCCGTCACGACAGGGTCATGGAGTACACGACGCCGTTCTCCACTCACGAAGCCGCCAGCCTCGTAATCGGCCAGTCGAGCTTTACAGCCTGCGATAGTTGCTTCACAGGCAGTGGTCCCGCGACAAGTTCGACGGTGCTGTTTAATCCTACTAACCTCAAGTTCGACTCTGGCGGCAACCTCTGGGTTGTGGACGGGAGCTTCAACAGGGTCCTGGAATACAATGCCCCTTTCATTACCGACGAAGCCGCGAGCATTGTAATCGGCCAGTCGGACTTCACAAGTAACACCGCCGCGACCACTTCGAGGGGACTTAGTGGTCCTTATGGCCTCGCCTTCGACTCGAGCGGATACCTCTGGGTTGCGGACACCGCAAATAGCAGGGTCCTGCAGTATGGATCCTCTTCGGCTGCCACTACGTCCACGTCGACGGGCACTTCCACTTCGTCGCCTACCACCTCAGCCAGTACCACCACTTCTTCCACTCCATCCACCTTCACTTCATCCACTCCATCGAGCACCACTTCTTCCAGCACCGCGTCAAGGACGACCGGGGGAGGGGGAGGAATACCAGAGTTCCCGTTTCAACCACTGACTGCCGCAGTCCTTACTGCACTGATTGTCACATCCTACCTGCTGATTAGACGCAACGTGTCAAGACGACTAATCTAGGCACAAAGGCCTTGGGACTTGGCCGGGCCCCCACGTCCTTCCACCGGCAACTAGGTTGGGGCGCCTACCTAGAGCGCGAAGTCCCGGCCAAGGCGCCTCGCGAAGCTCGGATGGGATTCGGATCGGTCCAATTACCTGGACTGACAACTAATTGAGGGCCTAGTCGAATAGTCAGGCCCGAGGAAGAGTCTCGAACCAGAAGAGCCCTGAGGCTCAGGTTCATCTTCTCTGCATGGTACCAAACCTGAGAATCGTGTCTGACATTGATAAGTGGGCACCTGACGCATGATAGATGTAATATCGAATGGGAAAGAAAGCACGGGAGATAGTCAAAGCGAATCTCAGAGAAGTGATTATGGACCTTACCACCGCCTACTCGGACGAGTGGCTGGCACACTACCAGTACTGGCTCACGGCCAAATGGATCAAGGGAATGGACGCTGACACCCTCAGGCCAGTCCTCGAAGAGCAGTCCCTGGACGAGCTAGGCCATGCAAACAAGCTTGCCACGAGAATAATGCAGCTTGGCGGAAGTCCGGTCATGAACCCCTCCCAGCTGATTGAAAAGTGCGGTTGTGGCTACAAGGAGCCGCCGAAGGACCCGACAGACCTCCAGCAGGTGGTTCGAGATGTTCTGCACGCTGAAGCCTGCGCCATAGGCTTCTACAGCAAGATGTCCCAGAAGTACAGGTCTACGGACGTGGTCACCCACGAGATCTTCGAAGACCTTCTCAAGGACGAAGTAGACGACGAAGAAGAATGGGAAAGGTTCCTCTCGAAGGCCTAGAACGGCTAACTCCAACTTCCGTTCTCTCTTTCCTATTCGCCATCTCAGAATAAGGGACTTGGACATCGGCGGCTAAAGGTACCAATTAAAGCGACTCGGTCGCAACTACGGCACGGGTCGCCTCGTGGTGCAGGAGGTGCTTGAAGAGGGCCCCAGGGCTTCTGAAGAGGCATACCGGATGGTCAGATCTGAACGCCAACGTAATACAATCCAGAACGTATGCTCTCTGAGCCGGTCGTGGAATAACTGAAGATCACTGACCCGGAGCTACGTGCCAGAATCTCCGAAGCGGTAGGTGACCTCGATTCTCCGAGGATTCTCCACGCAATCCGGAATGTCCCAAAGAACACTCAACAGACATCCGAAGAGACGACAATCCCTCTCAGCTCGGTCTACAAGAAGCTTGCGACCCTCAGAAGGGCTGGCCTGGTCTTCTTGAAGTCGTTCGAGATCACGCCAGAGGGAAAGACAGAGGATAAGTTCCTCGCCTCTGTGAGCGAAGTGCGCATTCTGACCTCTGGGGAGGTCATCGAAATAGAATTGATTCCGACCGAGGAGAACTCAACAAGGGTATGGTACAAGATCTTCGGTTCCACGTGACGTCGTTGACGGTCTGACCCGTACAATCGAAAGCATCTCAACTACGGCCCCCTCCCCTTCGTTCCTCCCGAAGACGGGGTCCCAGTCGGTTCTCAGGCCTATCTTTTAGTCCCGCCGACGGTGGGGGTCACCACTGAAGCCGAGATGAGAGATTCCACCACCCGCGGAGTTGAATACTTCTTCGAACCTTCTTCGATAGCTGTCGCGGGTGCCTCCGACGACCTGTCCAAGCTGGCATCGATTATCTTCTCCAACCTCCTCAGGAACCACAGGGCGGGTGTCCTCAAAGCATCCCTCTACCCTCTGAACCCCGCCCATAGGAAGGTGGGAGGCCTGAGATGCTACCCGACGCTGAAGGCGGTCCCTGAGCCGCCCGAGCTCCTCGTGGTTGCAGTCCCTGCAACGAGCGCCCTGGAGCTCGTCAAAGAAGCAGCTGAGTCAGGGGTCAAGGCAGTCATCATGGTCTCCGCGGGCTTCGCAGAGGTGGGCAAAAGGGAGCTCGAGTCCGAAGTGCTCGCGATTGCTCGTCGGACGGGGATGAGGATTCTCGGCCCCAACACCATGGGTCTACTCGACATGACCTCAGGGGTTGACTCCACGTTCCTCCTACCCACCAAGAAGCTGGAGTCTGGTCGGGAAGTGCCCTCTCTCCTAAGGCCTTCCAAGGGAGGTGTGGTGATCATTACCCAGAGTGGGCACCTGAGCGAGATAGTTTCCGAAGAACTGGCAGCAGAGGGAATTGGAATCAGGGCCCTTGTCGGGACTGGAAATCAGCTGGACGTTTCAGTCGAAGACATTATCGACTACTTCGCAGATGACGACGAAACCAAGGTGATAGCCGTCTACCTTGAGGGAATCAGGGACGGCAGGCGCTTCGTCCGACTTGCAAGAAGGGCATCGGCGAGGAAGCCTGTAGTGGTCTTCAAGCTAGGCAAGACGACCTCGGGAGCCCGAGCGGCTCTTACCCACACCGCATCCCTCGTGGGGGACTATGATGCCTACCGAGCGGCGTTCAAGGCAGCGGGAGTCGTTGAAGCGGGAAGTCTGCAGGAGCTCGCCGACTTGTGCGTCACATTCTCGCTCCTCTCCTCGAAGCCTGGGACCAGGCTTGTCATCGTCACCAACGCGGGAGGGGTCGGGGCTGTAGCTGCAGACGAAGCAGAGAGGAATGGATTGGTGGTCAGTCCCATGAGGAGCTCCCTGATTCACACCATCAGGCGGAGGTTCAAGGAGAGCCAGTTCTTGTCCAATGTTTCGCTCGGAAACCCCCTGGACCTAACTGCGACCGTCCCTGCTGACGATTTCTCAGAAGCGACGGCGCTGGCCCTTGGCTCGAAGGACTACGACATGGCACTCGTCCTTCCTACGCACCAGACTCCTGCCATAGGACCAAACATCGCGGCACGCGTTTCTGAGGCTGTCTCCCGCACCGGCAAGCCCGCCTGCGCCTGCGTCATGGGGAGGGCGGAATTCGCAAGGATGGTTCACTCCGATTTCATCAAACACGGCATGCCCAGCTTCCCGACCCCTGAGAGGACGGTGAGGGCCCTGACAGCTTTGTCGACCTATGCTAGGTTGCGCGCTTCCACCAAGAGTCCACCTCCTCTAGGAAGGAGAGCCAACGTCAGGTTCCTGAGGTCGGCCACTGGACCCCTGGCGGCCACTCAAAATGGTCTCCTTCTTTCAGAATATGGGATAGGGCAGCCGCCGTCCGTCCTGGTCGGAACCGAGGCTCAACTTGAGAAGGCGTCCAAGCTGGGATTCCCGGTCGCATGCAAGCTTGCTTCGCGGGGGATGCTCCACAAGGCCGGCGCTGGAGCCGTCATTCTGAATGTCAGAGACGAAGGTGAGATGGCCCGTTCGTTTTCCAAGCTCAGGAAGCTGGCGGCCAAGCGCGACACCCCTTTCGAGGGAATGCTGGTTCAGAAGATGGTGGAAGGGGATGTCGAGTTGCTCTTGGGAGGGAAGAGAGATGCCACCTTTGGGCCGATGGTGGTTTTCGGAGCGGGAGGTTCCAATGCGGAACTCATTCAGGACGTCTCTGTGGCACTGGCTCCTCTCGATCTAATCGAGGCGAACAACTTGGTCAACGACACAAGGGTGGGTCGGAAGCTAACCGCGGGCCTTCACCGGACCTCGTCCGACCCAAGAGGACTCCTGCCCTTGATTTCTAGGTTCTCAAGGATGATCGCCCAGAACCCTTCCATAGCTCAGGTCGAGATCAACCCCTTGATCGTCACTTCGAAGGCGGTCCTGGCGGTTGATGCACGGGTCGTGTTGGATCGCCAGAATGAATAGGCGGGCCACCGCTCTGAGAGACCCCGACTCTGGCATCTCAACTGGGCCCGATTCGTCTTGTGTCCGTCTGCGACGCTTCACTCAGTTCCTTTCAGCAGGGTACCCAGTTCGATGCCGATCTTCTCGAACCTCTCCTCCTCCCCTTGGTCGAGCTTGAACTCCCCACCCCTGCCTATTGCGGAAGAGCGAGGAAGCGCGACCCGGAGGCCCATCCGCTCAAGCTGGGACTCAATGTACTTCGCTGCGCTCCCGGAGAAGTGACTGGGTAACTTGGTATCGAACGCGAAGAAAGACTTCCCCGACAAACCTTCCACTCGTCCTAGGCTCTCGATGAACTCCTTCATCGGTTTGGCCGCGCTGAACGCCTGGGTGGGTGCCCCAAGGACGATGATATCGAAGTCCTTCAAGGAATCGGGCCGCACACCAGCTGTGCTTACACACGTCGTCTTCGCGCCGGCCTTGTCAAGCCCAGCTGTCAGCGACCTGGCGATCTTCTCAGTATTGCCGAACTGAGTGTAGTAGACTACGATTGCGGTCTTTGACTCCGTCCTCTGCAAGTTGCTCGTTTGCAATGTTCCTTCCACCTTCACTTCTCCCTGGCACGGATTTAACTCGCTGACATGATTCTCACAGTTGAGAAGGAGTTTCCAGGTCAGATTCTCGTAAGGACGAACTGGCAGCAGTCGTTTCACCTGTGAAACATTGGTTTTCCCGCCACGAGCGAGGGTCCTAGGTCATCGAAGTCCTTTCCAGCACCTTGACGTCGAGCAGGACGTTGGCTATTAGGAGGACAGATGCCGCCAACAGCCCCCAGTACAGCAGAGCGTTGGGGTCTGGTCCGAACAACTGCGTGGCGGACAGGACGACCCCGCGCAAGTAGATGGTGTGCCTGAACAACCCCAGCGCTGCAATGCAGACCAGGCCGAAAACAGACAGGAAGAGCTGTGCGCCTAGGTTTCCAAGCTCGATTATGTCGAAGACAAGGTATGCGAAGATGACCGCCACGGACCCGAAAACCACGACCGTGGGGTCGATGAAGTATACCGCCCCCCCAAAGAGGAAACAGCCCGCCCCCACGACCAGCGCTAGCCCCCTCCTTCCGACCCCACCTGCCCCCGCCCGCTGCCTGAGCCACATTCCAGAGATCGTTATCATCCCGAGGCTTACCAGCACCATGAAATCAGTAATGTTGACGAGGAAGTCCCTGTTGGCAATCGCAAGAAGGAAGATTGCCAGGAGGGTGAAGACCCAGGAGAGGTTTGCGATTGAAGCTGGCATGTATCCGTCCTCTCCCAAGGCGCTGAGGTGCCGCGCGGCAGCAAGGAACGCAGGGACGAAGGTGGTCACCGTCGCAATGAGGAAGGCAACGCCCACCAACAATTCCTGACCCGGGCCTAGTACGTTCTGCGCCAGGTAGAGCGCAGGTATCTGCGAGCCTTGAAGCGCCGTCAGGGAGGGCCTTGACGCGAAGACGGCGAGCCCATAGAGGATGTTGAAAGCGGAGGCCACGACTACGCTCAAGACCATGGCCACGCCTAGGTAGGTTGTCTTCTCGAGAGTGAACCCTCTCTTTATCCAGGAGACGATTGGGACACTGGAGCGTCCGACAGCGTCCCGTTCCAAGGCCTGGATTTCCTGGAAACCAAAGAAAAGCAGATACAGATAGCCGGTGTTCACGACAAGTGCCGGGACCCAGTCCCCACCCCCGCTGAAGTTCAGGAGCCCGGAGAGGTCCCAGCCGCTCTCGCTACCCAGGACCGCAGCATGGTAGCTCAGCAGCAAGAGGAGCACAGCCGTCAGTACAATCTGGATGACACCGAGTGCGCGGAGGTAGCGCTGTTCGAAGAGTACGTTGATTAGGGTCCAGGCGATGAAAAGCCCTGCGATTACATAGGTAGCGCCCGTTGCAATAGTGGGCGAAACGCCGGCCGTTCTAAGAATCGGCGGCATGAAATCGAAGTCAAAAACCAGAAAAACGATCTTCGTATACGCCGCAAGGGCCGTGTTCGCCACCCACATCGAGAGCCTTGAAATGAAGTACCTGGCGCTCCTGCTCCCCCAGGCCAGCTTTGTGAAAGACGGCCCGCCTACGCTTTCAAGGCCGAGCTCCCTAGATTCCCTGTACATGTCAGCGTAGACCTTTGCCATCCCCACCGAAAGCAAGGTGGCCAGTAGCAGGGAAAGCAAGGAGACGACCTCGTACTGCTCCACGTTCAGAGGGATCAGAATGAAGAGAGGTGAGCCCAGCGTGGCGCCCACTCCCACCGCGAGCATCGTGCCGAACCCATACACCGGCCTTCTCCTGATCACAACCGGCAGCCTTCTAAATCTCGCCCTGAGGGAGTCAGGCAGCTGCGCTATCAACGCCGTTCCTGAGAAGACCAATGCGGCGATCGCGACTATCGCGACGACGTCCCCCGCGCCCAAGGCTGCCTTGCCTGAGAGCCGGGTCAGCTCATCATAGGCATACCCCAGGCCAGCGATGGTAAGGACGACCCCCACTCCCAGGGCGACCGTCTTCATGATCAGAGCTGCCAGTTTGATTCTGGGACTAGGCCGGGCCGCTATCGCTCACCAGTCTTTGTTGTCAGACCCACCTCCTTCAGGCTAAGCGCCGCTTGGCGCAGCGTGTAAAACGCTGAAAGGACCAGCAGCGCCCCTAGGGCAAACTCGATCAGACCAGTGTATGGGTAGAATGGTGAACCTGCCAATGAGCTGTAGACTTGGCCCGCGAAGTAGCTTATCAGCCCCTGGGGCGTAGTTATGCCTGCCATTACAGGAATAAGCGTCACCGTTCCAGCCAGAACCAGGAGAGAGGCGAGGATTAACTCTCCCGCTGCGATGACCACCAATCTGCCTGTCCCGGGTCTCTTCCCCGACTGGAGGGACTCGACGAACTTCTTGAGGCTGTCGTCATGCGAATCGGCTAGCTCATGCTGAAGCTTGGTCCTCAGGTCGCTGTCAGACCCGTGAAGCAGGACAAGGGCTTTGACGTCGAGTATCAGCTTGTCGAACAGCTCCTCCGCTTTCTCATCGTCAGCGCTCAATACGGGCTACTATCGTGGTTGCAACTTCTATTTCACCCTTGGCTCCGTCCCCACACATTCAGGAAAACGGTTATAGCAGGTGAGGCCGGTTCGGAAACGGTTGGATGCCTCTGGTTCGCTGAGGCAGACTGTCACTCATCTTTTCGACGCGGTGCGATACAGCGAGCACGCCAAGGAGCTCGAGGAAGCCGCCCAGAAGGCTGAGGCGAACCTCGAGGCCGGGCTGAACAAACTAGAGTCCCAGACCGAGGAGATCTTCAATCTGGTCTCCTCTTTCAAGAACGACCCTGAACTGCCTCTCAAAGAGCTCTCCAGGCAGCTCTCCGAGTTCCTCTTCACGGCCAAGGAGCAGGCAGGAGAGAAGCTGAGGCGGCGGGCCAAGGAGGAGCTGGCTGAACTGAGGAGGACCGCCGCCGGTGAGAAGGACAAGGCGACCAAGAGCCTCGAAGCATATCTCGCTGAAGACCCCCTCCCCATCATTGAAACCGCTGTCTCAGTCAGGCTCGCGAACGGCGTCTACGAAGCCCGTTCAAGATACGAGTGTGAAGGAGGTATGAAGTACGATTTCGGGCTTGCCGCGCAGAATTCTCGCCTCTTTCACGAGGAGCTGATGCTTTCGCGTCTCGGGTACGAACTCAAGGTGCCGGTCAGGTTCTCCAGAACCCTCCTGAAGAATAGGGTCCCCGGTTTCGAGAGGCTCGACCAGTACGTGTTGGCCGACGCGGAGACCACGGGAGGGAGGATTCGAGCAAACTTCCAGCGGGCGGGAAACGGCGGAAGAATGAAGATAGTGACTTCGGGCTCGGACGACCATGGTTTCGTCGGCCTCGAGTACACCGACGAGGCGCACACTGTCAATGTGATGAACGACCCATCACTCAGTTCCTACGTTGACTTGGATTCGATTAAGAAGGCGACCGAAGAGCTCGCGAAGGAGCTGGCCGATCTGGCCCAGAAGAAGGTGGCTCTTCTCAGGCTTACCCTTGACGGGGAGCAACCCGTGGAGAATGTAGACTGCTACAGAGTGCTACAGGTCGTGTTCGAAGTGTGGGGTCCTAGGTACAAGGCACTTGTCAAGAAGCTTACTGAAGGAAGGCCCGGAGAGAAGGGAGACAAGGGGCTAAGCGCAAGTTTCATCCACGACAGGCTCAAGGTCCTCGGGGACCTCTCCAAGCCCGTCGCGCAAATGATGGGGCTTTAGACCCTAGTCCGACCGCTGCGTGAATGAACAAAGAAAAACGGTTGGGGGTTCTTGACAGACAAAGCAGGGGGCTTTTGCTCTCCGCTATGCCTCCGATGAGAAGGAGGGCGCGGGCTATGCTGTATGCGTCTTCTTGGTTCACTCTTTTCACCCCCTCCAGGCGGTTCAAATGCGGCATCCAAGATAATACAGTAGCTTTGAACGAATATCTGGAAAACTCGTCCCGCCAAACCGGAAGAATTCTCTTGAATGGGGAAAAAAGCCTACTTTGACTAGTGGTGCCCTGCCATCCACGCCTTCTCCTCAGCGTTTGGCGTGAGCTTGTGCCCTACAAGCCAAAGGAACATTCTGGCAGAAGATGGTCCTAGGTGATGGAACCTTTCCTGAATGTCCTCCTGCAATTTCTGCTCGTCCCTTCCGAAGGACTGGAGGTACTCTTTGAACGACCCGAACTCCTTTCCCACCCGAACGAACTCTCCTGCGTTGTGCAAAGTCGCCCTGATCTTCTTCTCATTTCTGACTATCCCTTCGTCCTTCATCAACCTGGCGATGTCTCGTTCAGTCATGCTGGCGACCTTGGACGGGGAGAAGGCCCCAAACGCCTCTGTGAACCTAGGCCACTTGTTCTCAATCATCTTCCAATTGAGACCTGCCGCGAATATGGCTCTGGTCATCCTGCCAAAGTAGTCTGCGTCGTCCTTGGGCGGTGCAACATTAGAGGCCGGCGGCACAGAGGACGAAGCCGTGTACTCAGTATTTATGCGCGTCTAGGCGGCCAAACCACAGCTCCCAATACTTCGCATAGGCAATAGATTCCATTTCGGGAACCGCTTTATTCTCAGTACCTTAATTGGCCACCAATGAAACAAGAATTTCAGACGGTAGGGGCCCCTGATTTTGGCCAAGACAGATATCTTCCGAAGCAGAGCTTCGCTGCCTTGCTCGCCCTGGCCAGGAAGTCCCTCACGAGCGGCGAGCTGCGCTTGTCTCTGGGAGTGAATCCTTCGGAGTACAGAGAGCTGTTGGACGGGCTCCACAGGGATTACCTCGTGGACGTGGTCTCGCAGCTGGACGGGAATGAGGTCAGGGAGACCCTGCGCCTAACCGACGAAGGCGAATTGGCCCTCCTCCATACCTTGGAAAAGATGTGCGAACTGCCCGAGCAGTAGGACCTGCTTTCTTTATCAGATTTAAGGCTCTTTGACTGCGAGGTCGAGCGCGGCCTCCGAAATGTCGGCTCCGTATTCGGCCACTCTTCGTATGCTCTCCAGCATCAACTTCACCGAAGCCATCTGCGCACCGGTCATCTTGGGGCTGAGAATCTCCCCGCTCAGCTTCTCTTCAAGCCTGACGACTTCCTTCCCGCTCGAAATCGATTCCTCAGCGACCTTGGGGTCGAGCCTGAGCAGTGCCGTGATGGATCCCTCGAAGACCTTTCTGGACATTTGGGTCATGTCTTGAACCCTCTTGATTGCACCCTCAGGAAGCGAGGATAGAGACCCAGACTGCGCAGCAATGGAAACCGCATGGTCGGCGACTCTTTCCGTGCTCTTGGCGACCAGCCTGTACCCCAGGCAATCCCTCGCAGAGCTGAGCCCTATCTCCTGGATGACGGACCTGTCCCTGACTGCGATGTTCAGCTGTCTAAGAATGAAATGGTAAAACCTGTCCACTTCATCATCCCTCTGGACGACTTCCAGGGCGAGGGCCGAACCTCCCTTGTGCAGGGCCGCAGACGCGTCAGTGATCATCCCCGCTGCGATTATCGCCATCCTTTCGAGCGCCTTCTTGAGGGGGAGGTCCACGTATCCTGAAAGGCACTGGGTCAGGATGGCCGAGGGCGACTCCTCGATTATCTCGACCCCGACCAGCTTCTTCCGTATCCCCTCCCGTATCGACGCCCTCAGCGAAACGTCAGATCTTCCGAGGTTGATTCGGATGGTATCATATCCGGCCAGGTAGTAGGAAATGAAGTGGCGAAGGACAGCATCCTTGTCGAAACCCCCGATGACCTCGATGATTGCCTCGGTCTTCTCGGACTCTCTCAAATCTTTCTTTGGGATGATAAGAAGCGAAGAGTCAGCTTGGATCATTATCGCGACAGCATCTTTCGGCCTTAACCCTACGTCTTTGACCCATGTCTTGGGCAGAGAAACGACGAAGCTGTTTCCTCCTGTTACCTGCACTTTCCGGTACTCGGGCACGTTATGCTTGGATATAGTGCCAATATATAATTCTGCGGCTTTTCGCTTTGGCAATATACTCTCTATTGGGCACAATATCCCCTCACGTAGTACGTCGGCGAGCAATATATCCCGTCGAGGGTCGGCTTAATCCGAACATGAACGTCAACAAGAACGGTATTAGCTCAACTGTTGCGGGACTGGCTGTAGCACTCGTCGTAGTCATCGTAGCAGCGGGGGCCTACATCGCCCTCAATCCTGGCTCGACGACTACCCTGACCGTGACGACAGGGACCACTCAGACCAGTGTTGTAACAAGCGTGGGGACTAGTACGGTAACTAGCGTGACCACAGCAACCACAACCTACTATCCTCTAACACTCCAGGCAGGAGGCTCGACCTTCGTGAACCCAATCATGCAAGTTTGGGCTACTAGCTTCAACCAATACAGCAACGGTGCGGTCCAGACCAACTACCAGGCCATCGGAAGCGGGGCTGGCATCACCGGGATTCTGAAGGGAACCTTCGAGTTCGCAGGGAGCGACGCGCCAGTATCCTCTTCGCAGTCTGTAAACTACACGGCGGCAAAGGGCCCACTATTGACGATCCCCGAGACGCTGGGTGGGGTCGCAGTATTCTACAACATTCCAGGCGTGACCGTGAGCCTCAACCTTACAGGCCCAATCATTGCCAAGGTCTACCTCGGCCAAATCACAAAGTGGAACGACACCTCCATCAAAGCGCTCAACCCGCGCGTCAACCTACCAGGCAACACAATTGTGCCGGTCCACAGGTCTGACGGAAGCGGCACAACCTATGCCCTTACCAATTACTTCGAAAAAGTCAGCACAAACTGGAATGCTTCGTTCTCCTCAGGCTGCCCATGCTTCGGGACTTCGGTCAGTTGGCCAGCCTTCGAGATCGGCGCCAAGGGAAGCGGTGGAGTATCGGCATACGTCCAGCAGAACCAGAACACAGTCGGCTATGCGGACTCGTACTACGCCTTCTCCAACAAGCTCAACGCGGCCTCAATACAGAACAAGGCCGGCCACTTCCTCGCTCCATCCATAGCCAACATCGCTGCGGCTGCGTCGGATTTTGCAGCACAGATTCAGGCCAACCCAACCTACGCCATAACCAACGCTCCAGGAACCTCCTCCTACCCCATCGCGACGTACACATACCTCCTGGTGTGGCAGAACCAAACCAACCAACAGCAAGGCTACGACACAGCGCACTTCTTCTGGTGGATTGTCAACCAGGGGCAGGCATTTGGGCCTAGTCTCTTCTATCCGACTCTGCCTTCGGCAGTGGTCTCCATCGATCAATCCATCATCGCGAAGATGAACTACAACGGCGTTCCATTCATCAGCGGCTGAGTGGAACCCGCCTTCTCTTTTTATCATGTCCAATCGTAGGTTTCGCCAATGAAGGGGCGCAGCCGCGCTGATGCCATCTTCAAGGCTCTGACCATAATTTTCGCATCTGTAGTAGTGGGACTTGCCGCTCTGTTCTTCTATGAACTTGGAACGGGCTCCTCGCTTACCCTCGGAACAGGGTTCTCGTTCCTGACCGGCTCCCGGTGGGACCCTATCGCAAACGTCTTCGGCATACTTCCCATGCTCTACGGAAGCCTGGTCACCTCGGCCATCGCCCTGGTGATCGGGGTTCCAATCAGCCTTGGTGTCGCCGTCTTCCTTTCCGAATTGGCTCCACACCGAGTCAGGTCCCCCTTCTCATTCGTGGTCGAGATGCTCGCGGCCGTTCCTAGCGTGGTCTATGGCCTCTGGGGCTTGTTCGTGCTCGCGCCCATCCTCAGAGACAACGTCTATCCGGGGCTGCGAACCTATCTGGGATTCCTTCCCATCTTCCAGAGCTCCAGCACCCAGCTTCCCGGGGTAAGCATACTGACCGCGGGGATAATCTTGGCAATCATGATTATCCCCATAGTCTCGTCTATTTCCAGAGATGCACTCCTGGCTGTTCCAAACTCCCAGAGGGAGGCAGCCTATGCCCTCGGTGCGACCAAATCTGAGGCAATCAGAATCTCGGTGCTGAGCTACGCTCGGTCCGGCATCTTCGCAAGCATCTTCCTCGGCCTGGGGAGGGCCTTCGGAGAAACCATCGCCGTTACAATGGTCATCGGAAATACCCCCCTAATCACAGGTTCGCTCTTCTCCCCAGGCTACACCCTGGCAAGCCTCATCGCGAACGAATTCACCGAGGCGACGGGAACGGTCTACATTTCCGCGCTTGTGGAGGCCGGCCTCGTGCTCCTCACCGTGGTGTTCCTAACCAACATAGCGGCGCGGCTGTTGATCAGCAGGCTCGTGAAGAGCAGGGAGGCTGCTTCCTACCTATGATGTCCCGCAGGTTCCTGGCCGACAAGATTTGGCTCTCCCTTGCCTTCGTGGCAGTTGTCGTGGCCATAATCCCACTGGCGAGCATCCTCTACGAGGTCACCAGGCTTGGAATCTCGTCCATGAACCTCGACTTTTTCACCAAGCTCCCTCCCACCCCTCTTCCGGGGGCGGTTGGTGGTATGGGCAACGCCATCGAGGGGAGCCTTATGCTGGTCGCCCTCGCATCCGCCATAGGCCTGCCAGTAGGGCTCTTCTCTGGGATCTTCATCTCGGAATACGGCAACAACTGGTACGGCTCCACCGTCAGATTCCTGGGAGACGTCCTGGTAGGGAACCCTTCCATTGTGATAGGAATTCTTGGCTACATACTCCTGGTCCTTCCCTTCCATGGGTTCTCTCTGTTCGCGGGCGGGATTGCCTTAGGGGTAATGATGATACCCATAGTTTCGAACACCACAGCCGAGGCCCTAAAGTTAGTCCCCAACTCGCTCCGCGAGGCCTCCCATGCGCTGGGGATCAGGAAGTGGAGGACGTCCATCCTGGTGCTCGCAAACGCCAAGAGCGCTGTTGCCACTGGAGCCCTCCTGGCCCTTGCCAGGGTGATGGGGGAGACCGCGCCCCTCATCCTGACCGCCGGGATCAGCACGCTCTGGTTCTCGAGCCCGTTCCAGCCAGTCGCCTCTCTCACATACTACATCTACTACTTCGGCACCTCTCCCTTCCCGAACTGGGTGAACCTGGCCTGGGGAGCCGCCTTCATCCTCATTTTGATTGTGATGGGAGTCAACCTCGGGGTACGGATTATAACACGGGGGAGGACTGGCCATGCTTAGAGAGGAGCTGCCCACGGCGACAGACATCGAGGAGGTCAAGCCAGCCGCCAGGTACACCGGCGAGGGAGCCAAGCTCCATGTGCAAAATCTCAACGCGTGGTACAATAAGAGGCAGGCTCTGTTCAACATCGAACTTCCAATCAGACCCAACCAGGTCACGGCTATGATCGGACCGTCTGGGTGCGGGAAATCGACCCTGATTCGATGCATGAATAGGATGCACGAGCTCGTGCTCGGAGCCACTGTGGAAGGACGGGTCCTCCTGGACGGCGCTGACATCTATGGAGCTGACCTCGATGCGGTGGATGTGAGGAGAAGGATTGGGATGGTTTTCCAAAAACCGAACCCCTTCCCGAACATGTCAATCGCGGACAACGTCGTCGCGGGCCTAAAACTGAACGGGGTGAAGGACAGGGGGAAGCTCGAAATGGCCACGAGGAGGAGCCTCGAAGAGGTCTACCTGTGGGAGGAGGTCAAGGATGAGCTCAAGCGTTCGGGAGCCAGCCTCTCCGGAGGCCAACAGCAACGGCTTTGCATCGCCAGGGCTCTTGCCATAGAACCCGAAGTGATTCTCATGGACGAACCCTGCTCTGCCCTCGACCCTACGGCGACCGCGAAGATTGAGCAGCTCATAGCCGAGCTCAAGAGAAGCTACACTGTAGTCATAGTAACCCATAACATGCAACAGGCTTCGAGGGTAGCAGATTACACCGCTTTCATGTATTTGGGCAAGCTAATAGAATACGACGAAACTGCAAGACTGTTCGAAAATCCGAAAGAGCAGCTGACCGAGAGGTATATCACAGGGAAATTCGGCTAAAGGAGAGAGAACTTGCCAAGACTAATGGACATGGGGCTGGACAAGCTGAACAGTATGATGCTCGAAATGGCGACCCTCTCAGAGAACGCAGTGACAGCCGCCATCGACGCCTACAGCAAAGGAGCGAAGGCCACCCAGGTCGGAGAATGGTCAGACCACCTCCAATCGCTTCACAGGCAAGTGAGCGACCTTTCAATGGAAGTAATTGCGAGATATCAGCCTGTCGCGTCCGACCTCAGGTTCATCAAGGCTTGCTTCGAAATCTCCTACGGATACTACCGCTTTGGTAGATACGCCTTGGACATAGTCGAGGTCCTCGACATGTTTGGAGACCTGGACAAGTGCGACCGCAAGGCGGTCCTCGAGACCGCTCGGACGTCGCAGGAGATGATCAGGATGAGCGTGGACGCTTTCGCGCGCCGGGACGTCGCCCTGGCGAGGAAGATCCCGAAGATGGACGACACGGTCGACGAGGCCTACAGACGCCACGTCAGGACCGTGATGGTCCAGAAGAAGGACATCAGGTGCGCCCTTTCAGCCGGGCTCATCCTCAGGTACCTCGAACGGATTTCTGACCACGCCACCTACATCGGACAGTCCGTGGATTACATCGTTACTGGCGTCGAACCTTCAATCTGACAACGACTGCCTAGTCGAAAGAGATCACGCGGGTCGAGTGCTCTCCAGGAACTACTGTGACCCTGTCATTCTTGGAGACCCTGACCCCATCTCTCCCGGATTGGACCCCGTAGACCCTGGCGTCCGCATCACGGAACAGAGATATCTCGACCTGGCTCCCCCAGGGCACCGTGTATCTGAACGGGGGTTCCATGGAGCCAGAACGTTCGATGTAGGTCGGATTGATGTGGCAGATGCCAAGCTGGTCTATCCGAAACTTGGAGAAGGCTGACGCGCGGAATCCACCGCCAGAGATCCTTTCGGGGTAGGAATAGTATCCAGTAGACCCGGCCGCGGTGGTGACCACCACCCCGTCTCCGATGACTGCTTCCTCAGTCGAAGCCCCTTCGCCCTTCGTCCTAACCTTGTACCTCAGGCAGTTGCTTTCTGCCCCCCTCTGGACATACACGTCCGTGAACACTTCGCCGAGGCTCTTCTGGTTCTTGAAGACTTCGAGCCGCTTCTGCTCGCTGACTTTGAAGCTCCCTGTCTTCACCCTCTCCAGAACCTCCGGGAGCTCGTCGTAGTAGGCGGCCGCAAGGAACGCCTTCGAGCCCGTCACCTTGTTCGACCTGACCCCTACGAACAGGAGCGGGACCGTTTCTGTCCTCCCATACTCGCCGAACACCCCGTCCCCTCCGACGACCACTCCGAGATCTGCCCTTCCCGTGGTCATCTCCAGACCCGCGTCCTTGATGACCCTCTTGAGCTCCCCCGGGTCCACCTTCGGCCTTCCTCCGTCCATCAGAATCTTCACCTTCATCTGCTCAGGCTCCCTCCGTCCCCACGAATTCCATCATGCTTCCCTCCCCAGAGCTCCTACCGCCACTCTCGATGAACCGCGTGGCCTTCGCCCCGACCTCATCCTGTCGGGGAGTGGAGACGCCAAGCATCCCCATCATCTTCAGAGAGTTCTCCACAGCGAACCCGTGGAAGTGGTTGTTGAAGTAACCGAAGGTCTTCTTCACCCGGGAAGCGACCTCCTTCACCTTCGGCACCCATGCTTTCAGCTCCGCCTCTTTGTATCTGTAGTTGTACCAGGGCCTTGTCCCTCTCCCGTGCCAGCGCACGAATGCGAAGTCTGCCGTCACCACTATGTCCGGGGGGAGCAGAGGCTCATCCACGATCACGTTGGCGACGTTCCGGCTCCGAAGCATCGACCAGACCTCGTCCCTCAGCCAGGAGGGGTGCCTGAACTCTACTGCGAACCTCACGTCCTCGGGGACCGCCCCCAGGAAGCCCTTCAGCTTGTCGAAGTCGGCCTGATAGGAGTAGCTCGGGGGGAGCTGCACCAGGATCGGCCCCAGCTTCCCGCTGGCTATCAGGGGCTTCATCAGGCTCAGGAATCTGACCAAGTCTGATTCGACCCCCTTCCCTAGGTCGAGCTTCTTGTCGTGTGTGATCAGCCTCGGAAGCTTTGCCGAGAACACGAAACCGTCGGGGGAATACCTGGACCATCCTAACACCAGCCCCTTCGAAGGATAGGCGTAGAAGGTCGAATCCACCTCGGCAGTCCCAAACACCTTCGAATAGAAGGACAGCTTGTTGGTGCTGGAGCTTGGGTAGAAGACTCCCGCCCACTCGTTGTAGGACCATCCCGAAGTGCCGATGAGCAGGTCAGCCAAGCCTTCGGGCTCGGCGGCCGCCTGTCGATTTAAGCTGATGGTTGGAAGCCGTCTTCAGCCCCGGGTCTCTCGAAGCGGGTCGGCGACCCCCGCTTCAATGAAGGCCCAGATCCGCGCGAGGCATCCGTCGCACTTCCAACAGTGGGTCTTCCCTTGGCGGTGGCAGCTCCAGGTCTCTTCGAACGGTACGCCTAGAGACTCCGCCAGCCTGATCACCTGCACTTTCGTCCTTCCGCCCAGAGGTCTGAGGATCTTGATTCTCTTCGACCTTAGGAATCTCGACCCTGCCCACATGGACCTTTGGAGTTGGTTGAAGAAGTCTGGTCCGGCGTCCACGAATGTCCTCGCATCGTCTTTGTTGTGTCCGCCGATGATGGCGTCGGCACCTACCTCCTCGGCGACCGAGGCCGCCACGGAATAGAAGATACCGTTTCTCATGGGTATGTAGGTAGGGGGCATTTCTCCACGGTTGAACCCAGGGATATCCCCCGCTTCTCTGAGATCTGGGAGTCTGAAGAAGCTGTGGGCGGCGACCCCTGCCGAATGCGCGACCCCCCTGGCGGCAACAATCTCCCCCCTGACAATGCCTCGGTATTCGAACGTCAGTGCTCTTAGCCGGTACCTGCCCTTGGCCAGGTAGGCACAGGTGGCTGAATCGATCCCGCCCGAGAGGAGCACTACCGCTTCTTTCGTCGTTCCTCAACCTCGTCTTGGTGGACCTGGGCGACGAGATGGCTCCCTTTGTTAAGCCCCTCATAGACGTAGACGCCTACCGCCGTCACGTTATCTGGCATGCGCGGAGCGATCCTCGAGAGGACTTCCCTGGCGAGGTTCTCCACCGTCGCTTCTCCAGAAAGCAGGACAGTAGTGGCTCTGGGCGCCTTGATCGCGAAGTCTCCGTGGACAGTCCTGAACTTGAGAGATACACTCCTGGAATTCATCTTGGTCACATACTTTTCCCTGATGAAGAGCTTGTGGTCAATGCTCCTTACTGCGTCCCTGATTATTTCCTTGGCCACTCCAAAATCAACCACCATCCCCTCGACCGGCTTCCCCACCAACTCCACCAGCACCGAGGAGGTGTGCCCATGCATCACCGAACACTTCCGTGTCTTCGGTAGGATGTGGGCGTAATCGAAGTTGAAGGATGGGTCGTCTAGGAAAATGGTCTGAAGGTCTCCCGTCTCCCCGAGTGACAGCACGCGTATCCCGTGGTCGAACTCGTCGCTCCGCAGCGCGTCCCTTCTTACGATCAGGCAGTCCCTCCCGCCTTTTCGCAGGGCCTCTCGCTCGGGCGCACTCAGGTCCCTTTCGACAAATACCCAGGTCCCGTTGACCAGGAAATCAGCACGGAGTTGACCAGCTCCCGTGACCCTGACATCCTCTTTGTATCCGATTCCAAGGGAATCGAGCAGACTCGCAATCAGCTGATGGACGCTCGTCTTCCTCGACCTCGACCCGCCCCTGTAGGTTCTCTCATACCCCCCCGTTGAAAGCCCCTTCAGCCTTGGCGCCAGCCTTGAGAGGAGGTCCTGCTTCATGCTCTGGCAGTCCCGCAATGGGTTCGTTTATAGTATTTCCAATCTCAGGCACGTCGGCGCGGCCTTGATCCAGCCTGGTTAGGATAGTGGCTTCCCAAGCCACTTGCCCGGGTCCAAATCCCGGAGGCCGCACCATCCACCTCTTCAGGAGCCTATGCTGGATCACTCCAGGAGTTCTTCCTCGACGGTCTGGGCCGGAGTTGGAGGATCAGCGTGGCAGCGTCTTCAGCGCCTCGATCGCCTCAGACACATGTCGCCTAGGATTGATCTGAGAGGAGAAGATCCGACGTACGACGCCTTGCTTGTCGATAATGAAGGTCACCCTTCCGGGGAGCAGACCGAGAGTCGACCGGACGCCGTAGATCTCCCTGACCTTCCCACCCTTGTCGCTCAGCAAAGGGAACTTGACATCGCACTCGCCTGCAAAGCTTGAATGGCTTTCGGTTGAATCAGAGCTTACCCCGATGACCTCGGCCCCCATCTCGTTCACTTCAGCGTAGTTCTCGCTGAAACTTCTCGCCTCCGCGGTGCAACCCATAGTGAAGTCCTTTGGGTAGAAGTACAGGACCACATTCCTTGAGCCAACGTAGTCACGCAAGGAAATGACCTTCCCGTCTTGAGATTCCAGGGCGAAATCCGGCGCCCTGTCTCCCTCGCGGACCTTTCCGCCCAACTCGGTGCTCAGCTCCCCGGACTGCCTCAGGTCCCTTCGGTTATCTTCTTCAGGGCGAAGGAGCCGTTCCTGATTTCCAGCTCATACACTTCGTTGACGTCCAGCCTCATCCCCAACATGTCGTATTCGGATTCCGTGAGAGTCATGATCACCTTCGAATACCCAAAGTCCCTCATCTGAGGCATCAGGCCCATTCCCTGCAGCTGGGAGACCATGCCCTGGATGAGCCGGCCTTCATCGCCGGCAGGGAACATTTCGGGCCTTCGCGCGTCTCTGACCTCCACTAGCTCAATCTGCTTGGCGGGGAGGCCTGTTAGCGGGTCGGTCACGCTGCTTATCCGATTGACCTTTACCTTGCCCATGCTTCGAAACAGTTCCCGCAGCTCACTATAAACTAAGCGGATATTGAGTTTGCACCAGGTTTGCTCGGTGAAAACGACTAGTCTTGGGACGCGTCGGCCTGGCTTTCGGGCTGCTGCGCACCTTCCGCACTCTCTGGCTGCTGCGCTCCTTCGGCGCCTTCCTCGGCCGCAATTATCGCCTCGACCTCGTCTGGAGAAATCACGCGGGCCATGACTAGGTTCCCGAGTGAATTGCCTGATGCCTCCCCGGTCATCCTTCCCGTGTCTCCCCTGAGCTGGCGCCACTTCAGCTTGGTGTTCCCGCTCTTGGAGGTGTAGATTATCCCGAGGATATCCCTTGCGTTGATGAACTTGATGTCCCGGATCTGCTTCAGGTCAACCTTGTCGACAGCTTCGACGTATATGGAACCCTGGTCTCCTTCCTTCTCCGGGAAGACCTCTGGGTCCCGGAAGTACGACTCCGGGATGTAGCTCCTGCACGTGCTGTTGATCAGGAACCTGCGGAATCCCTCAAGGTAACAGGTCAGGTCTAATTGTACCAAAGGCCCCGCCGAAAGCGCCCGAACGATTCAGTGGATATAAACTAATACCCGAACTCATCCGTTTCATCCCAGTTTCCCCCGTTGACAGTTCTGGTCAAGGCTTTAACGAAAGCCACAGACAACCTGCCTTGGTGGGTGATGACCTGAATAGCTCGATTGAAAGCAATGAGAAAGATCTTGAGTCCGGAACCCACCACCAAGCCAAACGGGTCCTCATGCGATATCTAGTCCGGTTCCGCGCGCCTTCCGATCCGAGGGAGGACTTCCTGAGAGGGATAAAGTCAATGGCACGCGCGACGGGCGCCGATGTCCGAAACCCGAAGTGGACCTCGTATGGGGCCCTGGAGTTGGACGTCTTCGTCCCCTCGAAACTCGACTTCGAGACCTTCGTCGCGGCCGCCGAACCCCTCGGGACGCTCGAATTCATCCGGGACCTCAACCAAGCTCCTAGGCACATGACCGAGGAGGAGCTCTTCGCGGAAGCGAGGAGCCAGTTCAACTCCGAGAGGTATTGGGAGTGTCACGAGACCCTGGAGAGCGCCTGGCGGACCATGGAGGGGGACGAGAAGCGCTACGTCCAAGGAATAATACTCGTATGCGCAGCCTTCGTCCACCTCCAGAAAGGAGAGAAGGACATCGCCCTCGGCGTCCTAGGGAGGGCACTGAGACAGCTGGATTTCAAAGATCCCACCTACCATCGAATCGATACGGCCGCCTTGCGACGCAACGTCGGGCGAGCTGTGTCTACTGGCGAACTCGAGATCTTCAGGGTTTAGCCGAAGACGGGGAGGTTCATCGGGTTCGACTGTTCGGTGAGCGCCGACCTCGGAATTGCTGCGACCAAGGAGAGAACTGCCGCCAGAAGTGCGAGTGTCAGTGTCAGCCAGAAGTAGGTCGCGCTCGCCTCGCCGGTAATGCTGACCAAGAGGACGGCAATCAGGACTGATACACCGGTCTCTCCGTAGAACGCCCTTCTCGGACCCACATAGCTGATCGCCGAGTCGAAGATCAGAAGGATTCCTAACGCCCCAAGGATCGTGATCACGGACCAAGGCGACGAGGCGCACTGTGCGCCGGAGGGACATTGAGATGGATATGCGAAAGAAGAGAACAGACTACCTCCAGTCGACAGGAGTCCGGTCGCAACGCCGGCGACGACCGCAAGCCTTCCGAAATTCATTTCGCCATCGTCAGTTTGTAGTACCCAGCTTCGATGTTCTTGTTCACATACTCGTCGACCAGGTACAGCCCGTGTATCGGATTGGCCACCCGCGGAGCGAGGGACCAGTCTGCCCCTACCACGAACTCGTGCACCTCGCCGCTCCTGCACGCGTGGGTGATCTTCTTCCCAGGCTTGACCCCTAGGCTGTTCATGTAAACCTCCTTCAGGGTCGTACAGGTCAACACCCCCCACTTCTCGTCATCGGGTATCGTTTCGAACCCGACGCTCGCTTTCAGTGGCTCACCGTACCTCTTGTCGTCGCAGAACAGCTTCCTGCACCCCCTGCATCGCCAGACGTCGACCACTCCCTGCAGGTAGTTGTCGCGATTGACGTTGATCATCCCCATGAAGACAATTTCATGCTCGTGCGCCGCCATGGCTTCCTACTCGCCCCCCTCGTCCGTCCTTTTCTCCGTTGCGGCCTCGTAGAAAGGTATCAGTTCGAGGATCAACCTGTCTGTCCTCATCCTCCGGTCGTTTATCTCCCTGACCATGCTCTCCCTCCAGGTCCGATACTGATTGGCCACGCCGAGCCTCGGATGGACGGGAATAATCCTCTGTCCGTCGCCGGAGAGGATTGTCATTCCTCGGTGGGTGAGCCCTTCGGCCAGCTCGTCCTTTGGCGAAGCCGGGACCGACCCCTGGCGGAGGATTTTCAAGTAGTAGGATGCCTCGTCTCTGGTGAGTCCGGTCTCGGCTCCAAGCCTGGACACCAGGTCCTCATCATCCCGGACTGGACCCTTGGGCGCGACTCGCTTCAAGGCTTGGTCGTCTCGGGAGAGTCCCAGAGGAACTCGAAGTAGTCCTTGGCGAAGCTGGCAAGTCCGTGGTGCGAAGCCCAGATCGCCAGGGGGAGGGAGCCCTGTTCTGTACCTCCCAGCAGTAGGATGACCTCCCTCGAATCCGAAATGAGGCCCCCTCCATACATCGTCTTCCTCGTTCTGATCTCCGCGTACCTCTGTAGCTTGTCGGCCGCCCCCCGTGGCAAGTCGGTGGAGGTGAGGATGAGGCTCTTGACCCCCTTCTCCTTGAGCGTGGCCAGCAACGGTTCAATTCTCTCAGTGAACGGGAGCAACTGGGCCGGGAGCGCGACGAGCAGCTCAGTCCTGCAGTTCAGGAGCAAGTTCTTCACCCGGGAAAGTATCTCGTTCGTCCCGCGCATGATCCAGATGTCCGGCTTCTCCTGCTCTCCTCTGCTCACATAGATTCCCATCAGCTCCTCAAGCGCAACCTGCTCCTTTTCCTTCCTCTCAGTCTCCTGCCGAGACTTCAGCTCCTCGAGGGCCGTGTCCGGAGGTTTGGCTGTGTAGACAATCGGCCTGCTCTTCTGCACCTCAACCCATCCACGCTTGTGGAGCGACTCCAGGGCGTCGTAGACCTTGGAGTATGGAATCCTGGCCTCCCTGCTGACGTCGCTCGCAGTCATGGTCCCACCTTTGAGGAGGGCCACGTACGCCTTGACCTCGCTCCCGGTCAGCCCCAAGGCCTCCAGCGCCGAGCTCGCCGGCTCGCCCAGGGTCAAGGTCCAGCCAGGCCTCCCATATTCCGGCTTGCAACGGGAAGACGGCCAAAAGTGTATATCCCGCGCTCCTCGGGGACGACCGAAGGAACTTGTGCAAGCACGAGACCCTCGAGTATGTTGGCGAACAGAAGACCGACGACGGGGTCAACATGTACTACAAGTGCAAGGCCTGCGGGGACATGCTCGTCGTCACTCCAGAACGAAAGGTGATTGCCATCAAGGGAATCCAACCAGACGAGCCTTCAAGCACACGGGGCAAGCCTGCCTGACTTTAACCTTTCACCCTCTGTAAAGTTAAAATGCTTATATGCTCTGCTCGAAGAGGAGTACTCCAAGCGTTTCGCATTGGCTCAAATCGCAGATATCAGTCTAGAACTCAAGAAGCAGGTTTCGAAGGGCAATTTCATCCGCCAGACCCAGTCGATATGTCCTGACTGCAACAGGATCCTGCCCGCTATCGTCTTCGAGAGGGACAACAAGGTCTGGATGACCAAGACCTGCCCAGAGCACGGCGAGACCGAGGAACTCTACTTCGGTTCCTATGAAATGTACAGCAAGTTCTCACGATACTGGAAGGACGGAAAGGGCACCCATGCCGCCAACGTGCCCATGGACGTCTGCTCCTGCCCTGCAAACTGCGGGCTCTGCTCGAACCACCTCTCGCACACTGGGCTCTCCAACATCATCGTCACGAACCGCTGCGACCTGACCTGCTGGTATTGCTTCTTCTACGTCAAGAAAGGATTGGAGGGGGCCTACGTCTACGAACCGACCCTAGACCAGATCAGGGAAATGGGCCGCTCGCTCAAGGCCGAGAGGCCAGTCGCCGGTAACTCTGTCCAGATAACTGGCGGCGAGCCGACAATCAGGGAAGACCTCCCGACCATCATCAAGATACTGAAGGAGGAAGGGGTCGACCACATACAGCTTAACACGAACGGAATCAACCTCGCGCTCAACCCAGGGCTCGCCAAGCGCCTGAAGGACGCAGGCGTCTCAAACCTTTACATGAGCTTCGACGGAACGACCCCGAAGACCAACCCCAAGAACCACTGGGAGGCCCCGTACGCTATCGAGGCGTGCCGCAGGCAGGGAGTAGGCATCGTCCTCGTCCCCACCGTCATCAAGTCGATTAACGACCACGAACTGGGCGACATCATCCGCTTCGGCCAGAGGAACATCGACACGGTCCACGCGGTGAACTTCCAGCCTGTTTCTCTCACAGGAAGGCTGACAAAGACGGAGAGGGCGAAGTACAGGATAACGATTCCTGACTGCATCGATAGGATTGAGGAACAGACCAACGGCGAAATTACAAAAGACGGCTGGTTCCCGGTCCCCTCGTGCTCCCCGGTGACAGGCTTTATCGAGGCATTCACCAAGAGGGAACAGTACGAGCTTTCGATACACTTCGCGTGCGGCGCAGGGACCTACGTCTTCAACGATCCAGACAAGAAGAGGCTCGTTCCTCTGCCAGAGTTCGTCGACATTCCAGGCATGATCGAGTACCTAGACGAAAAGAGCGAAGAAATCTACTCAGGGACTAACCGCTACATCGTGGCGGCAAAGGTCCTCACCAAGCTCTCGTCCTTCGTCAACAAGGAGAAGCAGCCCAAGAGCCTGAGCTTCGCGAAGCTCCTCACTGACGCGCTGATCAAGCACGACTACACCGCCATCGGCCAGTTCCACCTGAAGAGCATGTTCCTGGGGATGATGCACTTTCAGGACAAGTACAACCAGGACGAGGAGAGGCTGCAGCGCTGCGACATCCACTATCTGACGCCAGATTTGAGGATCATACCCTTCTGCAGCTTCAACGTCATCCCCGAATGGTACAGGGACCGGATTCAGCAGAAGTACGGCATGGCCATCGAGGACTGGGAAGCCAAGACAGGAAGGAAGCTGGAGGACGGACTATACAGAGGAACGTTGAGGCGCGGTGGGCATGTCCAGGGTTGCGGATGCGCGGCAGGCGAGCACGGCGAGCCTCTGCCAATGCAACCAATCACGGGCACCTAGATCTGCGGCTCGATATTCAGTTCCCACTCATCGGTCTGTTCACCTCCGCCAATTCTGGCCCCCGAGGGATTCCACTCGGGTTCCGCCCAGAGTGCAGCTGGCTACCCTGTAAAGGGAGGCAGCGGGCTACATCGCTCCGCCGGCTGGCTGCTGACAGGAGGCCCCCGACGGCATTATGTTGCCCGGCTGGGCGGCGACTGAAGCTACACTGTAGACGATGGTGAACTCGCTCCCCGTGGCGACCGACCTCACTGCTATGGACAGGTTTACACTCGAGAGCTCGGCGGAGCTGGGTGCTATCGTGAAAGGCATGAAGACAGTCTGTCCGCCCGCGATCGAGCTCAACCCAGTGTCACACACCGGGGTGTTTGCGGAATCAGAGACCGCAGACGTGAGCTGCGCGTAGAGCGGCACGTACCCACCGTTCAACCAATGGATGTGGAACGCGTACTCCGTCCCGTTGAAGGTGGAGGAAGTTACCGAAGCGTAGTCTCCAAAGGGCTTCTCCTGGAGGGGAAAACTGTCATTGGACCAGGCGAGGTACCCGAGGTACAGAGAGAAGACGACCGCTCCCGCTATGGCCACAAGTACGAGGAACTTGGTGCTCGACGGGCGCCTACTTCGACCCTGGTTCAACTTGTCATCTCAGGTCGTCTAGCCTGGATGACGAGCGCATTAGCGACAGGATCTTGTCGAAGTACTCCTCGATGGCCTCCTGGAGCTGCTTCTTCCCCCAATCCGACCGGGCGTTCTCCAGGAACCCCTCCAACCACTCGAAGTCTGCTTCCGCATGTTGGCCGAGGGCAACTACGAACCCCTTGTTCCTATACGCCATGTCGCTCTGACCATCGAGTATCTTCCTCCTCTTCAGCGAGGCTATGGCAAAGGCGTTCCTGGACAGGAGCGCCGAGTCCAGGACAGGGTCTCCCGAAGGCTTCTCCGCGACCCACTCAGAGAAGAACCGCTTCGCCATTTCGAGCTCCTTTTCGTCCATTACGGCGAAGACCACGTCGTCCACGAGGATGTTCTGAAGGTGGTTGAACGCGTCTATCAGATACTCGGTCTCCTTCGCACGCAGGCCGTCTTTCTCCTTCAATCCCTGGAGTATCTCCTCGAGCATCTCCCCGTCGTGAGAGTGCGCCCCCCTCTCCGTGAAGTAGATGTGTGCTAGTTCGTGGAGGACCAGCCCACCAAGCATCTCGGAATCTAGGGCCCATTCTGAAATCACTATCCTGTGAGACTCCCCCTCCTTCTTTGCATATCCCATTATGGAGAGGTTCGGGTCGACCGAGAGCACCACTGGAGAGTTCACCACGTATCCCTTGTTTCGCATCCTGTCCATGGCCCACTCCAGTGTGTTCTGAAGGGACCTATCCACTTTCTCCGCGTGCATTTCGTTCTCGTCACGCGATGGCGCCTTCGGATAAAGGTCTCGGTGTCCCCTGAGGCCTGACATAATCCATCGCAAGCCTATTCTACCACCCGTGGGACAATCCGGTCATGGGAGCCAAGCGCTGGGCCAGCGGAATCCTCGCGGTCGTCGGCGGGTTCCTGATGGTATTCAGCGGATACACCTCCCGCGGACTGCTCTTCCAAGCTCTGAACATCTACGTCGCACCGAATCTCTCTGACTTCCTTAATGGCCTCGCTCTGAACGCCGCTGCCCTTGCGGTAACTATCCTCGTCATTCTGATAGGGCTGGGCGGCATCACCGTCCTCGCAGGCGGCTTGGTCATCCTACTGGGGCACGTCAGGATAGGACGGATTCTGATCTACCTGGGGGGTGGAGCGGGTTTCCTCGGCCTCCTGATCTCCTTCGGCTACACATCCTACAAGCTGGGATTGGACAACGTCCTCCTCTACGCTCCCTATTGGGTCGGCCTCGCCATGGCCATTATCGGCCGGCGCCTGGCAAAGGGAGCCTGAGCTGCGGGCTTCATGCCTGAGACTCGCGTTTTCCAAGGGGTCCTCAGCGGGGAGGTAACCTTCAGGGCGAAGGACAGAAGGTTCGCCCGCCTCTTCAGGGACGCGGTCAGACGGCCGCCCAAGTCTGTGCCGAAGATCTCGACGTTGCGTGAAGTCGCGCTCTCAAACCATCCGACCAAGACCACCGTCGGTCTCACGAGGTACTCGAAGGTGAGGTTCCTGCTCCTCTTCGCGAGACCGAAACAGACCATTACCTTCTACTCGGACCTCTTGGATGCCCTCTCTGACAAGGCGGCGGAGGCCGTAATCGCCCACGAGCTGGCTCACGCCTGGCTCAACGAGCACGTCGCCCCGGAAGAATCTCCGGCCAGGGAGAAAGAGGCAGATAGGCTGGCAAGAAGCTGGGGGTTCAGTGCCGAAATGGACGCCCTCGACGGGGAAGCCGAGACAGTCCCTTCAGCCTAGGGGAGCCTACTTGTAGATCGTGGTGTTCCCGCCGTTCCCCGGCGGCGGCTGAAGCTTGGCGCCTGAGACTAGCTCGTCCATAGCTATCTCGAACCCAGCCATGGCCGAGAGGACTCCCAGGAGTCTGGCCACCGACTTTGGATGCGGGCTGGGCTCTCCGTGGTCCACAGACAGCTTGTACCCCCTTATCCCATAATCCGCCGCCATCCCGACGACCATCGAAGCGAAGAATGGAGCAGCCTCTTCGGTAATGATCTTGACCCCGTTTTTCTTCAGCTTGGCAACTCCTTGTCCGTCCGTCGCGAACCCGTTCGGAACCGGCTCCGCCTCAGGAGTAGGATTCTCAGCCCACCTCGCGCCGATGGAGTAGAGCTCCTTTACCCCGATCTCCTTCGCGTAGTCAAGGATGAGCTGGGAGAACTCATGCTGGTCTTCCATGGGGCTCGCATCACCACTGAATAGCACCACATCTTTCTTCCCCCGATTTACATCAAAGCCGCAGGAAGGCAGGGTCGACACTCCGCCCTCCCTGATGAGGACTTCTGGAGGGAACGCGGAAGAATAGACGGTCGCGACCCTCTCGAACTCCATCTTCTTCACCATGTATTCGGCTAACTCTCTCGCCTGGGAGTACATCGACCTGTACTGCGGGATGGACGTCGACACTGCGACGACCAGGACCGGCCTGTTGAATGTCTTACGATCTTTCTTCTCGAAATCCAGCCACATGGGAAGGGCGACCCGTTTCTCGACCCTCTTGTATTAACCCATCGTTCGGACTGCGCGCACACAGAACCCGACTGGTTCGATCATCATTTTTCTTAAATACGGCAGGGTCAAATCTTGACTATCCGATTCATGACCGCTTACTGGACGACCCTCTCCCACCACGGCGTCAACTTTCCTGACCTCTACGCGCCCAGGGGCCTCTCCGCCTCTGTGAAGGGGAGGACGTTGCCCCTCTCTCCCCTGGCAGAAGAGATGGCATACAACCTCGCCAAGAAGAAGGACACGCCGTACATCCAGGACCCTGTCTTCACGGCGAACTTCATGTTGGACTTCCTGAAGGTGCTTCCCCAGTGGTGCAGAGGTGCGAAATTCGAGGACGTCAGCTTCTCCCAGCTCTTCAAGATTGTCGATCAGGAGAAGGCCGCGAAAGAAGGCATGGGCAAGAGGGCGAAGAAGAAGCTAGCGCGTAGCAGAAAGGAAAGGAGAGAGGCCCTGAAGGCCAACTACGGCAAGGCCATCCTTGACGGCAAGGAAGTGGACATCGCCAACTGGCTCGTCGAACCCCCAGGTCTGTTCATGGGGCGGGGCCAGCACCCGATGAGGGGCAGGTGGAAGCCGAGGGTGAACCAATCTGACGTAACCCTGAACCTCGGCGAGTCGGCCACGGTGCCACCCGGCCATTGGAAAGAAGTGGTCCACGACCACAACTCGATGTGGATGGCAAAGTGGATTGACAATCTCATGGACAAGGAAAAGTACGTCTGGCTCCACGAGAGCTCCCCTCTCCAGCAATCGAGGAACAGGGCGAAGTACGACAACGCCCTCAAGGTAGGCTCGAACATCAAAAAGATCCGTTCAAGAATAATCCGGGACCTCGTTTCAAAGGACGAGCGGACCCGCCAGGTCGCGTCCGTCTGCTACCTGATCGACGTCCTTGGGATGAGGGTCGGAGACGAAAAAGACGAAGACGAGGCGGACACAGTTGGAGCGAGCACCCTGAGGGTCGAACACCTAAGGATCGAAGGCCCGAGCGTTGAATTCAACTTCCTCGGCAAGGACTCCGTGCCCTGGAACAAGCGTGACGCCCCCCCGCCCGCGGTCCTCCGAAACCTACAAGAATTCACGTCAGGCAAGCGGAAGGAAGCCGAGGTCTTCCACGACGTCGATTCCGGGATGGTCAACCAATACCTCTCCTCCATCGTAAAGGGACTGAGCGCCAAGGTCTTCAGGACGTTCCACGCCACGGCCAAGACACGCGAAGCACTCCAGTCAAAGGACGTCAGGGACGCCGACGACCTGGAGAAGCTCTACCATGCAAAGGAGGCCAACCTGAAAGCCGCGATATTCTGCAACCACCAGAGGACGCCTCCTAAGACCTGGGAGCTGTCCCTGGAGAAGAAGAAGCAAAAGCTGGAGGCCGCGAGGGAAGGCGCGAAAACGGGCGACAGGCGCGCGCAGAAGCTCCAGATGGAGCTCGACTTCTTCGTGCGGACGAAGAACTACAACCTCAACACGTCGATGAAGAACTACATTGACCCGCGGGTCTTCAAGTCCTGGTGCGACTATGTGGGACTGGACTGGGCCAAAGTCTACAGCAAGTCCATGCAGAAGAAGTTCTCCTGGGCGGCCGGGAGCTCACATCCCTGGAAAAGCGAAGAAGACACTACGAAGGCCGCTCTCACGTCAGACCGGGCGCCCAAGCACTCGCCATAGCTCATCCTCTGGCGCGGACCGCATCCACTGTTCCTTCCCGCCCCGAGTCACCAGAATTCGTCTCCTCCGGGTGAACTCCCCTACGCGGGTGACCTTGCAGATGGGCGCGAGTGCCTTCTTCACCCTGGACTCACTTCCCCTTTCCACTGCCAGGAGGAGCGACCCGGAACCGATCAGTTTCAATGGGTCGAGTGAGAGCCGCTCGCACAGAATCCGCGTCACGTCCGCGACTGGCACAAGCTGCTCCTCGAGTCTGAACCCGAGCCCCGAGGCGAGGGACATCTCGAAGGCAGCACCCAGGACCCCTCCTTCGGTGCAGTCGTGCATTGCGTGGACCGCGCCCGTCTGGAATCCGGCGACCGCCTCGTCGACGATGCTCATCTGCGAAACGAACTTCGCCGCACTCCGCGCGACGGCCTTGGAGATCCCGGCTGCAGAGGCCACGTCCCCTCCCGCGATTGCCGCCGTTCCCTCGATGCCCGCCGTCTTGGTCATCAGCAGTATGTCTCCCTCCCGGGCGTCCCCCGACGACACATACCTGTTGACGAAGCTGAAAGCCGTCACTACGATGATTGGTCTCATCAGACCAGGAGTGACCTCGGTGTGCCCGCCGACGATCGCGATGCCCAGCTCCTTGGCCGCGGCATCCATCTCCTGGGCCAGCCTCCTGACGTAGGCGACATCCGACTGCTCAGCTAGCAGCACGACGGATTCTGCGAACTGGGGCCTGTTCCCACTGGTGGCGACGTCGTTGGCGCTGACGTTCATCGCATAGCGGCCTATCTGGGAAGCCACGCCTGTGATGGGGTCCGCTGAGACGATCATGTACCCCTGCCGCATTTTGATCGCTGCGAAGTCTAGACCCGCATTTGGCGGGGTGACTATCATCGAAGATGCGGCGCCGGTCGCCTTCAGTACTGTTTCGCGCATCACACCTATCGGAAGCTTGCCTAGGGGGAGTCGATTCATTTCGAAGCCGGACTTCCGCTCATGCCCGTCCCCGAGGTCTGTTTTGGATTCCGCCTAACAATCCTTCTGTAACTTCGCACTACTGGCACCGCCACCAACAGGCCAACGAGCACCTGTCCTATGTTGAAGGGCGCCTCTGCCGACGCTGTGATGAAACCAAGCTGTAGCACCATGGATTCATAGATGAAGTACCCGATGACCATCTCCGACCCCCCCGCTAGGATAGCAATGATTGTCCAGCCAAGCTTTTCGTCGAGAGACAGGCCGACCCCCACAACAACTAGGAATGCAGCTACTCCAACAACGATCCAAAGTTCCCAAGGTAGGTTGAAGTTGGCTGAGAATTGAGGGCCCACGGCCGTCGTTGCGGGAGAAATAGATGAGCAGTTCGCCGAACAGTAGGAGAGTCCAAGGTACAGGTTCTGGGGGCCCGAGAGGTAGTCCATGCCGAGGAGGGCTACCAATGTAGCCAACACCCCTCCAAGAAGAGTGCTGATGGCCACCCATAACCTTCGGGTCAGATTTGCCATAGGCAGGTTCGTCAGGTAACCGACGATCAGCCCTTCCATCCCCTTGATCACAAGCGTACCGGGCGCATACACCGGCGCAAGCAAGGCGTCGGAAATTGCCGACCCGACCCCCCCTGCGAAAGCTCCGATGTAGGGCCCCATCAACATGGCGACGACATACACCATTATCTCGCCGATGTTGAAGTAACCCTTTGTTGCAGGGATGACGATCACGAACCCCAAGGTGACCGCCGCGACGAAAGCTGTGAAGATAGCGGTGCTCGCAACCGTCCTGGTGCGCATCCTGAATCCTAGTCTCGGCCTTTCTGGGGAAGAAATATACCTTCTGCGTCGATTTCATTCAAGCAGGCTTACGAGGCCCTCCATGCTGTCCGCGATGTAAAGGGGCTCGGCTCCGGCGGGCAATGCCTGTCTGTACCTGTTCACCCAGGCAGTCTGGATGCCGATCTTTCCAGCCGGGACGATGTCGTGGAAGACGCTCTGTGCGACATGAAGGATCTCGTCTTTGGTGGCCCCGGTCATCTCCATGAACCTCAGCCAATGAGCGTGGGCGGGCTTGTAGCTTCCCACATCCTCTGCAGTAACGTAGCCGTCCAATTTCAAGCCGTTCTCCCTAATGGTCGCGGTGAGCAGGTCAACGTCGACGTTCGACAGAATGTATCTCTTGTAGCCGTGCTTCCCCAGACTTCTCAGGGCTGCCTGAGTGTCAGGGAAGGCGGGCCACGAGGAGACCGACCCCGCAAACCTTACTGCGGAGTCTTTAGTGGTCTTGAGTCCCAGTTCCTCCGCGAGTCTCAGCGATGTCTTCCTGAGCACTTCTCTATACTTCTGGTAGTCCGCCTCTTCCAGCTTCTCCGCCGCAGCGTAGGACTCCATGAGGGCGCCACCATGCACCGGGAGCTTACCGAACGACGCCTCGAGCGACCTCTCAATTCCCTTCTGCCAATCGATCAGGGTTCCGTAGCAATCGAACGTGAGGTAACGAAACTTCATCTTGACTTCCTCCCGGATGTCCGCGTAGAGTCGGGTATTATCTCCAGTCTGCGCTGGGGCCCGAGCGCATCTTCGCGCGCGGCTCCGTGTGGATCCAAGCAGAGCGGACCATGGATGCGCGGTTAATGAACCTGTGATCCTCAGAGCGCCGAAATCAGATAACCTACGCCGTACAGGAGCCCAGCCGCAAGGAGGCCGACCAGGGCAGATTCAAGGCCGGCCTTGGGCTTGAAGTGGCTCGGTGTGAAGACCCTCGAGCTCAGGGCGAACAGGGCACAGAGCGACAGCGCAACCGAAGCCACGAGCGCCTCGAAGTGCTCCAAGCGGAGGCCGTAAGGGGAGAGCGCGAGCAGTGCGAGGAGGAAGAAGGCCAGCCCCGCCGACCCTGGCCGGACAAGGGGGTCCGTGGCCAGGTCCTCGATGTTGAGCCGCAGTTCGTGCCTCAGCTGGGTTCTGAGCCACATCTCCTTGTCCTTAACAAGCCTCCCCATTATGACATCGACCTCGTTCTGCTTGTAACCATCCTTCCTGAGCAGTTCCTCGAGCTCTGCCTTCTCCTCCTCGGGCTCCGTCTCGATTTCCATGCGCTCCCGCTGGACGTCGATCCGGAGGGATTCCATCTCTGCCCGGCTCGAGAGATAGCTGCTGAAGAACATGGAAAACCCTCCTGCGATCGCGAAAGCGAAGCCAGCTAGCAGGATGGTGCCGAAGGTCACCTTCGCCCCGTTCAGGGCCGCAGTCATGGCCACTGCCTCTATCGCCCCATCGCTCCCGCCGAGGACAATCTTGTCCATGATCTGTCTCCCGGGTATGTGCTGGTGCTTCTCTTGCTGGATTTTGGGCAGCGGTGCTCGGATTTAACATGAGAGGTTCATATTTAGGGATTGGCGCCTCCTGGGCCCAAACAGAGGGCCTTTGACCTGCAGGGGATGAATCTAGGCTTTAGAATTCGCCTAGGCGGAGGCGACCTTCGTCATGCGTAGGCACAATCTTAAAAACAGCGGTCTCTGAGGAGGACGCCACATGACCCTAGACGAGAAGATCAGATACGGAATGATAGCCCTCAGTGGCGCGAGTCTTGTTTTCGCGACACTAGGACTAAAGGTAGGTCCGCTCGAAATCATCGGCGGCTTCGGAACAGGCTAGACTAGCCTGTTCTTCCTCTTATTTCCATCAGCAGGCCCTCGAATCTAGTTATCAGACCCTGTCCGTCGAACACCCACCGTTTCCTTGTAGGATCAAACAGTTTGTAGGGAATGGTGAACCTTGCTGCGTCCGTCTGGTCGATTGTTAGGACCTGTGCCCTGTCCTTGACGTTCGCCACCACGTCCCCCAAGAACTCTAGGCCGTCAACCACGAAGTCGACCGGGAAAGCGAATTCTGCATAGTAGTTCCTTCCCGCCGCCTCAGCCCACAGGTACGGCAACCTGTCGACCTTCTCTCTGATTGACATTGTTTCCGCGGCATTGACATTTCTCACGATCAGACCTATTCCCAGATACCTATGCTTCCTATGCAGGGCCTTCTCGATGGCGTAGTCATATCTTGTCCCCATCCAGTTGACCGTGTACCCCCTTAGCAATTTTCTCGATTTCACATGCGTTGTGAAGTGCCAGGCGAGCTTCTTGTAGTTGACACCGAGATTATCGGAGATAACTTTCAGAGACTTGTTTGCATCCATCTGCAACTCCTTGATTAGCAAGAGGTCGACGAAGTCGAATTTGGCAGGATGAGATGGAGCGTAAGATGCGGCATCGTAGTCTCTCGCCGACGAGTCTGACCAGTCGAAGTCCCATCGTCCGGAGTCGAAGTCGTAGTGCTCTGCCTTCATCGGTACGTTTCTGATCCATTCGAAATCCAGAATCTCCAGACGACTGAACATGCCATTCTCCTTCATCTCCGAGAGGAACCACTTCACCTCGTCGACGAACCCTTCAGGAACCGCGAAATTCACCACGTAGTTCCCAGCAACCAAGACCTTCGAGAAGCTTATCAGGTAACAGAGCTCGTTCATCGACGCAAGTATCGCTTGGGCGTATGCCTTGTATTCCTCGGCGAACTCGAGGACAACTAGAAGTCTCTTCAATCCAAGCCTCTCGTTGTCGACTGCCGCCTGAACCGCGAACCCCTTGTTGATAATCTTCTCCTTGTACCTGTACCTTACCGATTCCTTGAACTGCCCCAGCCGGCGGGAGATCTCTGGAACATCTGGTCCGACTTCAGTCAAGAGTTTGACCAACTGAACGGTCCTCAAATTGACGTTACTCGACTCAGCATCGATTGGGGTCATCTTGTGCTCCTTGCCATCCCCGCGATGATAGGTGCCAACTTTGAATTTAAGGTGTGCTGATTCCGAATCCTGAATTTGGATGGTTCTCCCCCCTGGACTAGGCGTCCGACTTGTCTCAACGCATGGAAACAGGACTTCTAGGCCTTTATTTGGAATTTGTTCTTTGTTCTGCTCTTCCTACCATGCGAAATCTAAGTAATTCTGGAATCTGGCAATAATCCCCCGCGCGTCTCACTCGCGGTTCGACCTGCGGACGCACCAGGGGTCTGGGGCGAAGTCTATTGATCTACCTCCACGCGCCAAGAATGTGGAGTCCTGTCCCAATCAACCTTTTAACCAGCAAGAGAGAGCTGCCTGAACGGATTGCCTCTTAGGAACAGGAGAGGTGAATACTCATGGACGGAGACTAGGGTCGACCGAGTCCACCTGGTCACGGACAAGCTGTCCTACTCCCCCACCGAGACAGTATCGGCAAATGTCGGCTATAGGATTATTGGCGGGCTGAGAGAGGCGTTTCATCCCGATATTTGGACTGTCAGCTGGGAAGATTTCGACAAGATTCTAAGACTGACCATGAAGATGTCAATCGGGGTTCAGCGTGGGCCGCTGAGGAGGAGGGTAGCTGAAATCAAGAAGGAGGTCCGGAAGGCGAGCTTCTTTTGGAGCCGCGACCCCGACCTGCCTTATCGGATATGGGCGATGGTCGTTCCCGAGGACGGAGGGCCTCCGCAAATCCCGAATAACGTCGAGGACGCCAAATCCAAGATGCTCGATGTGGAGAAGACCCTGAGGTTCCCGGCGTCCATCCTCGGCAAGGGGGGGCACAAACTTGTCGGGAGCGTAGCCGCCCGGTGGGGGCGCAGAAGCTTCATAGAAAAAGGCTCGGTGGAAGCGACTTCTAGACCATTGGTGATCGAAGTCGAGTGAGCAGGACTGGCTAGCGCAGGTCTCCTGGGCCGGAGAAAACGTCTTTCTTGGCACAGATACATCTGGTCATACGGTGGTCTACGACTCTCGTGACGAAAACCAGAAGGGGATCGGGCCCATGCGGGCCCTACTCACGTCCCTTGGAGCCTGCACAGGTATGGACATTGTCGCAATCCTGAACAAGAGAAAACAGAAGTTGAGGTCACTGAACATGCTGCTTTCCGGAGGGCGTCCAGAGCAGGGCCTCCCAAAACCCTGGACTTCAATCCACATCAAATATGTCCTCTCCGGAGAATGGCTCGAAAGGAAGTACGTGGAAGAGGCGATCAAAGACAGCGCGGAAAAGTTCTGCAGCGTCGGCGCGACCCTGGCACCTACCGCCAAGATCACCCACACCTACGAGATCGTCCCCTAGACCTTCAGCACAATCTTCCCGAAATGGCTGCTCGCTTCCATCCTACGTTGAGCTTCGGCGGCTTTCTCGAGGGGGAGGACTGAATCTACCACAGGCATGAGCCTTCCTTTCTTGATGAGGTCGACGACCTTGAGCAACTCTCCCTTCCCTGCCATGAAGCTCCCGTAGATTGTGAGCTCTCTATTGTAGACATACCTCAAGTCCGTTACTGCGTCCCCTCCCGTTGTTGCGCCACATAGGACAAGCCTCCCCCCCTTCGCGAGAGCCTTTACGCTGGCGTCCCAGGTCGCCTTCCCCACGTGCTCGACGACGACGTCGACCCCTCTCTTCCCAGTCAGCCGCCTTACCTCCTCAAGGACGTCCCTCTCATAGTGGTCGATCACGTGGTCTGCCCCCAGTCGCTTGGCCTGCTCCGCCTTCGCCTTGTCTCCCGCTGTCGCGATCACCTCGGCCCCGTGGAGCTTCGCAACCTGGATGGCGGCAGAGCCCACCCCAGAACTCGCCGCCAAGACCAACACGGTGTCGCTCGGTCCCACCCCGGCCTTGGTCACCAGCATGTGGTAGGCGGTAAGAAAGACCAGCGGAAAGGACGCGGCGTTCTCGAAGCTCATCCCTTCGGGCTTTCTTACCAGGTTGGCCCGGGGGACCTTGACAAGCTCCGCGTAGCCTCCGTCAATCCCATAGCCGATGATTGTGTAGTACCTGCACTGGTTGTCCTTCCCCAGAAGGCACCGGTCGCATCTCCCGCACCCGACCCCCGGGTTGACCAGGACCTCGTCCCCCTTGCTGAACTCCCTTTCCTCCGGAGGCGCCCACTCGACCACTCCGGATACGTCGCTTCCGGAAATGTGCGGCATGGGAATCTCCACGTTCGGCAACCCGTTCCTCGCCCAAAGGTCCAGGTGGTTCAGGGCGCACGCCTTCACCCTGACCAGGGCTTCGTCCCCCCCGGGAACCGGGTCCGGAGCGTCCTCGTACTGCAGGACCTCGGGCCCCCCGTGCCTGTGGAACCTTACAGCCTTCATCTGCGGCCCGCGCTTCTCTGGCTCCTTTTTACCCTTCTGCAGAACACTTTCGCTGAACCCTCTACCAGTCGTCCGCTCCAATGCATAATCAAAGTTATAAGGCGAAGAGAGGCCGATGAGAGAAATCTCCCATGGCCCTCCCGCGTTCCGTCTTTCGCGACGAATCCTTTCTGTTTCCTGAATACCTTCCTCATCAGATCCCGCACAGGGGCGACCAGCTCAGGGCGCTCGAGCTCTACTTTCAGAGCGTAGTTCAGAACGCGTCGAAGGCAAGCCAGAACGTGATACTATACGGGCCCAACGGCTCGGGCAAGACGATGCTTGCGAAGAAGCTCCGCGAGTCGCTTCCGAAGAAGGCAACTCTCTATGGGAACATGGTCAAGGTCATAATTGTAAACTGCAGGATCGACAAGACTCTGCAGGCGGTGATGACCAGGGCGCTCAAGGAGCTGGGGCAGAACTACCCGTCCAGGGGGTACAGCTTCGAGGAGCTCCTCTCGGTCCTAATCGAAGAACTCAGAAGCAGCCACACGCATCTCCTCATAGCGTTCGACGAGGTCGATTATCTGGTAAGGTCCGACCCCTCTGCCCTCTACACCATCACCCGCCTAAGGGAGACGGCGCAGGGCAGCCAGGTCTTCTCCTCTCTGCTAATCTCGAAGACTCTTGACTACATGAAGACTGTGGACCTGAGCACGCTCAGTTCTGTCCAGTGGAGCACTGTCGCGCTCGAGCCCTACTCCGGTCCCCAGCTCTTGGACATCCTGACGTCGAGAAGCGAGGCCTTCACAGACGGGGCCCTTGACGAAAGCTCGATGCAGTTGGCCGCAGACATAGCTGGGGTCTTCGGCGACGCTCGTTACGCTCTCGAACTGGTCTACAACGCCGGGAAGCTGGCCGACATATCCGAGTCGTCGCGCATCCTCCCAGAGCACATCAGGTCTGCCAAGGCCTCCCTCCCCCCTCAGTTCAGGAAGGAGGAGCTGAGCTATCTCACGAAGCACCAGAGGCTGATACTGATGGCAGTCTCCGCCCTCCTCAAGAAGGGGGACTCGACCTACGTCACCATAGGCGAGGTGGAGAAGAGCTACGGGGCGCTCTGCGAAAGCATGGGCCTAGGCCCCAACCACCACACCCAGGTGTGGAACGACGTCAACGAACTTTCCAGGAAGGGCATCATCGAGACCAAGCTCTCGGGCAAGGGGATAAGGGGACGGACCACTCTGATTGGGCTGTCGCTCGTATCCGCGAAGGAGTTGATCGGTGAGCTCGAGAAGGAGTTGGTCGCAGACGTTAGAAATTGAGAGGTTGCTGTCCTCCTACGGGAGGACCAAGGTGCTCGCGATCATGCTGGAGAGCGGAGAATTGAACATCTCGGAGATCACCCGGAGGTCAGGCCTCTCACACACGGCCGCGGCCCGGCACCTGGAATTCCTCACGAATTCCGGGATCCTGACGGAGAAGCGCTTCAACAGGATCAGGATATTCCGGGTCGACAGGACGAGCCCCCGGGTCGGAGCCCTCACGAGGTTCTTCCAGGATTGGCAGACGGCCGAAGAATCTCAGTACCCGCACGCCTTCAACTAGCGGCCCCCCTTCCTCGCAGACTCCTTCTCGATGAAAGCCGCGTAGTTCTCTTCGAGGTTCAGACTCTTGACGAACGCCTCCCTGAACGCCTCCCCCCTGCACAGGAGCAGGAGGTAGGGCATGTCCCCCACGAGGAATCCCCTCTGGCTGGTCCCCGTCCTCCGCCCTGCAGCCAGGCCGATATCCTTCAGTTTCTTGGAATCGTTCCAGATCCTGACCTGAAGAAGCCAGGGGACCGCGTCCATGGTGAAGGCTCCCCCTCCGTCCCCAAGGGCCGACCAGAGATCGGCTGCGAGCATCGGGTCGAGGTATCGGAGGAGCCTCCAATCCTTTCCGCGCATTATCCTCCCCATCAGGACGTCAGCCCTCGAGAGCACCTCAAGGGCTTCGGCCTTCCTCTCCTGGTGAACCTTCGCCTTGACGACCCCATTGAACAGGTCCCGGACCTTCTCCCTCGGCTGACCCCCGTAGGACCTCAGCGCCTTCAGGGCTGCCTTTTCGTCGGTGGCTCTGAAAAAGGCGTTCACCGACTGCGAAGCAGTCAATTCCTCATCCTTGGTGCCGGCCATCCCCGTCTGGAGGAAGTTTATCGCCGACCTGATGTCCCCGTTCGCAGCCCTTGCGATCGATTCGAGCTCCTTCCCCCCCATGGGGAGTTTCTCTTCGTCTGCGATCTTCCTCAAATGACCCACCACTGCCTCGAGCTCTGGCTTCTGGAACTCAATCCTGCTGGTGGCGCTGGCCAGCTTCCTGACTTCGTCCGATTCAGGGTCGTTCGCTGCCATCACTATGGGGTTCTCGCTCCTCTTCACAGCGTCCTTGATGAAATCTATCGCACCGTAGTCAGACCTCCCTGCGAGCCCGTCCACCTCGTCGAGGAAGATGAGGCTCCTCTCCCCGAAGAGGCTGGTGCTCGAAATCACCTCCCCTATCCTCTTCGAGAGCCTGTCCTTCGTCCTCGTGTCGCTGGCGTTAAGCTCCACAAGCCTCAGGCCGAGTTCGTCGGCGGCCAGGTGCACCGTCGTCGTCTTCCCAGTCCCAGGGGGACCCACCAGGAGCGCAGCCTTGACGCCTGGCTTCCACTTCTTCAGCCACAACAAGAGCTTGACCCTCGCCTGTTCGTTCCCCACCATCGTGTCGAGGCTCTTAGGCCTGTGCTTCTCAGACCACATCAGAACGCGCCTCCGATGAAGACCACCAGCCCGACGGTCATGCCCGCCAGCGCTAGCTTCTTGACCCGGTAGGCGTTATGAGGTTCGGGCTTCGACAGGATCGACCAACCGAGGTAGAGGAAGATCACATCGGGAGCCAACACGCCGACCTGGTAGACCCGGTTTGCCAGCCCCAGGACGAAGGGGACCCAGCTCGTGACGACCGCGAGCAGGAAGAACGCGCTTCCCACAAAGGATGCGGTCCTCAGCCCTCTGTTCCTCGCGACCGAGCCAATCCCTCTTTCCGCGTCTCCTTCGATGTCGGCCATCGCTTTCACGACCTCCCTCCCCACGCCGGCGAAGAACGAAGTCAGGGCCATCATGAGGAGCAGGGAGCCGGCGATGTTCCCCCCCGCTACGACACCACCGTAAATGAATGGGATGGCCAGAGACGACGCCACGATGAGATTCCCCGCCAGGCCAGCCTTCTTGGCCCTGCTGTTGTAGAGCCAAGAGAGGGACGCGTAGACCAGAGCTATGACCACGGCCGCTGGAGAAAGGCTCAGCACGGAGCAGGCGATGCCGGCGAGGAGCACGACGATGGAAAGACGAGACGCGACCTGGGTCGATATCCGTCCGCTGGGTATAGGTCGCTCGGGCCTGTTGACCCTGTCCACCTCGACGTCGTAGACGTCGTTGACGACCATCGAATAGGCGCACACGAAGAACCCTGTCATGAACCCGAGCACGCTCTGGATGAACGAGACGCTCGCGGGTTTTGAGACGAAGACCCCTACGATGACGGCAAAACCGATCATCGCGCAGTTCACCGGCCGGATCAGGTCGACGCCCGCTCTGACGCCCACCTGCGATCAGAACCTCGCCCGGCTTACCTTGTAGTAGATTACCTCGCCCCTTCTTTCAATCACCGCGATAATCGCTTCCTTCCCCATCTTCGCCATCTCTCTGACCGACTTCTGCAGGTCCCCCATGCCCTTCTCGATCCCCTCGTCCAGGGCGAAGACCACGTACTTGGCTGGCTTCTTTGGGAAGTCCCCTCTCTCGTAGACCCTGAGGTCCGTCCCGAATCCGAAGCCTTCCTTGACCACGTAGCCCCTGCTCCTCAAGTCCCGGTAGACCAGGAACTTCGTCCACGAGTCGCTGGCCCTCCCCTGTGCCTGCTCAGCCAGCTTCTCGAACGTCACCAGCTCGCCCTTCTTGTCTTTCAGCTCCAGCTTCTTCGCATAGAGGAGGTACAGCGTTTCGTAGTCGCGCAGCGCAAGCTCCTTCCCCTCCTTGGTCCCGTAACCCGACTCCTCGAGCTCCCCGTATCTCTCCCTGTCGACCACGAAACTCCTCCCGTCGCGAAGTAGCGCGTTGAATGGCGGTGGGGCCTCCTCGGGGCTGGCTGCTTGTTCCAATCTCTTGACTTTCCGACGCCCATCTTACCGTATTTGAAGGTTAAACGCAATCATGGGCGCAAACGCTTTAGAGGCAACACCACGCGCATGCATCGTTGGCCGGTTTCTTCACCATGCGGACCGTCACCTGGGTGGACGGGTCGGTGAAGATGATCGACCAGACGGCGCTTCCCAACAAACTCACCCACGTGACCTACACCCGGCCAGAGGAAGTGGCCCAGGCCATCAGGACCATGGTGGTGAGGGGGGCACCCGCAATCGGCGTAGCAGCTGCCATGGGGGTTGCCCTCGCTGCGGTTCGCTCCAAGGCCAAGACCCGGGAGGAGCTCCTCGGAGAACTGGGGGTGAACGCGGACCTCTTGAGGTCGACAAGGCCGACTGCCGTGAACCTCTTCTGGGGGATTGAAAGGGTGATGAACAGAGCGCGCTCCGCGAAGTCCATCTCTTCTCTGAGGGACGCGGTCGTCTCCCAGGTCAAGAGAATGGAGGAGGAGGACATTCAGGTGAACAGAAGGCTCGGAAAGGTAGGAGCGAAGTTGATAGAGGACGGAGACACGGTCCTGACCCAGTGCAATGCAGGGGCCCTGGCGACCGTCGGCTACGGGACTGCCCTGGGAGTCGTCAGGGCGGCAGTCGAAGAGGGGAAGTTCGTCAAGGTGCTGGTGCCCGAAACGAGACCAGCCCTTCAGGGCTCAAGGCTGACTGCGTTCGAGCTGATGACCGACGAGATTGAATGCACGCTCATTCCCGACACCGCAGTCGGTCACATGCTGAGCCTTGGGCGAGCGGACAAGGTGATAGTCGGGGCGGACAGAATCACGAAGGATGGCTACGTCTTCAACAAGATCGGCACCTATCAGGAGGCCGTTCTCGCCCATAGGCACGGAGTCCCGTTCTATCCAGCTGCCCCCTTCTCGACCTTCGACCTCACTCGTACCCACGAAAAGGTCATCATCGAAGAAAGGTCCTTCGACGAGGTCGTGAAAATCCGCGGGAGACGAATCGCCCCAAGGGGGGTGCTCGTGGCCAACCCGGCCTTCGACATGACGCCCCCGGAGTTGGTAACTGGAATTATCACCGACAGGGGCCTGGTCGAAAGGCCATACGAAACGAGCATCCCGCGCCTCATGTCTTAATTAGCCAGGTCGCCGCCGCCGTCCTTGGGCCCGTAGCCTAGCACGGATTAAGGCGTCAGCCTTCGAAGCTGAAGAGATGAGCTCAGAGACCGAGGGTTCGAATCCCTCCGGGCCCGTTGAATAAGCATGATTCGGCCTCGTTTTGCTAGACTGACTGCCCCTCGGGCCTTCTTGGCCATTTGGATTCCTTTCTCAGGGGTGGAAATCCGGAAGGCCCCAAATTCGAAGAACCTAACCCAACGTCCTATATACTCGCTGGAGAGTATTACAACCATGACTTTTGCACGCAGAAGGAAATGGGAGGCCATTCGAAGACGCAGAAATGCTTCCCACCAAAATGCCCTTGAACCACGTGCCGGGCGCCCGTCGAAGACCGCCTAAGGACCAATTCAGAATTCGAAAAGCACGAGCGAACTGCCGGACGTCGCCCCTTGCGCGAACACTCGGGCTCAACCTGGCACCGAGGAACTCTGACGCGCCTTGTTGGACGTATAGCGGGCAAATTGGCCGTTATCTGCAATAATTGCACACTAGTCATAGGTAGACCCATATGTCTTGTAATATGTGTAACAAATGGTGAATACAAATGGAAACAAACACTCAAGCAAGTACGACAGAAGCGGCAAGCGCGAACGGCAGGTTCATGACTTACCTGAAGCGGATACGGGCGAAGCTTCACCGCTAGGGACACACCTCATCCTATCGGTAAGCAGTTGGCGTCTTTGAAAACCTCTAACTGTTTGCCGAGTGTGTCGATTGTTACGCTGCTCATGGATCTTCTGTCGACCTTTAGACTTCGTTTCAGTCCTTGTTCGCCATAGGACACCTAGTCTGCATGAACGCAAAGGGGCTGAGACTCCGACGACCGTACAGTTCTTGTGCGCAACAATAGGATTGGCAGCCTAAAGTCTGAGGTTATCTCCAACCTCTCGGAGATTCGAACCCACATTAGGTCTGAGCCCCTCTGGGCCCGCTCCTCTACGGATGCTGAGGCTAGTCTCGTTGGCGAGTTGACAGGCCTCGAGTCATGTTTCTCGCACGCGAAGCATTTCGACGGGTGTCGCATGCCAAGCCACGCTTTTTCGATTGAATCAGCGCCGAAAGTCCGCCGCAACGTTGGCCAGTCGGATACCAACTGTAATGCGAAGAGAGGGGTCGTGTTGCGGTCGAATCAATCCTGGGGGGGCTAGCTTGCCAATTGCACCGCAAGCAAGAGGAAAACGGCCACGGTAACACATCCAGCGAGAAGCCAGGTGTTACTGCTTCCTGTAAGCGAGGGCTTGTAGTATGCGTAGATGATCATGGAGAATATCACAAACGCCGACCCGATCAACGCGCCGAAGGCTCGTTGGTTCACAACCGGGTCGATCAACCACGCATAGACCGTCAGCGTGAGGGCGGCGGCCGCCAACAGGGTTTCCACGGTGTACTTCATCATCTCGTCTTCCGCTCTCAATTCTGGGACCTGCGGTACGCCAAGGTCATTCCTCTCATGATTCTCACCATAGCGAAGAAAGTTGTGACCAACCCCGCGATGTCCAGCAAGAGAAGCGGTGAACCCGCCTTCGCACCTGAAGCGAACCCGACGAGGTTGGCGAAGCAAACCGACCCGACGCATAGGAGGGCCACGAAGGCCAACGCCGCCCCCCGGTTCTTGAGGGGAAGGACTAGCGCCAGTGGTATGGACCTGATTGCCGAAGTGAACCTCTGAATCCCCCGCGGCATCCTGAGGAGAAACGCGGACATCACCGCACCAACCAAGGCTGCAGCCCCGACCACTTCGACCGCCTGCGCGTCAGGGATTATCTGCCCAGGCGTAAGGTATCCCCAGACTGTCAGCACCAATAGCTCCGCGACCGTTATCGCGCCGACGGTGGTGTAGAGGGGCCTCGATTTCGGGTTCCGCGCCACCCCACGGTCAACAAATGGCAGAAGCACCAGTCCTGCTACCAGGGCCGTCACCACTCCCAGCGCGTAGTATATCCCGGAGCCCTCGAAGGAGGCGAACTTCAGGATCTGATACATCCACAGGAAATACCACTCGGGCTGGGGCACGTAGTTCGCTGCGCCGGCAGGCGTGAATTGCGCTGCGAGGTTGAACGGGAACAGCGCCGAAGCCACTACAATCGCAGCAATGAGCAAGCTGCCCAGCATCGCGAAATAGAGGTAGACAGTGGGGAACCATGGGATGTCCCGGGATTCCTTCGGGCCGGTCACAGGTTCGGCGGCCCCGTGTGCCTCGAATAGAAAGAGCTTGAGCGCGACGAGCGAAATGAGAGCAGCTGGAAGGACGAGGATGTGAAGGTCAAAGAATCTCGTGAGCTCTCCCGCGCTGCTGCCGTCACCGGCCACGAGGAACGTGACTATGGACCCAACCTGTCCGGGAAGGAAGCTCAACATGCCAATTGAGACGTCGGTGGCAGACTTGGACACCACGGTCCACGGAAGCAGGTAGCCCGTGAGGCCGAACCCCATCACAGTCAGGCCCATCAGCATTCCTGTGACCCACATCATTTCTCTGGGTTTCTTCTGGACGCTGAGGAAGTAGCCACGAAAGAGGTGGAGTAGGGCCAGGAGTATCATCGCATAGGCTCCGTAAAGGTGGACGGTTTCCAGGAGCCAGCCAAAGGGGACATTCTGAATGATGAACTGTGTGGAGGAGTAGGCCTGTTCGACCGTGGGAACGTAATAGATCATCATCAGAAGGCCAGTGAAGACCTGCAGGCCAAATGCGATGGTCGTCAACGCGCCGAGCCAATAGAGGGGGTTCATGCTGTATTCCGGGACGGGACGCAATACGTTTGTCCGGAGCCCGAAACGCGTCTTCACCCATTCCACGAGCTTCCCTCCCAGGTTTGTGCTCATGTCATTTCCTCCCGTTCAGGAGAACACCGTCGCATCTGTCACGACCGTTCCGCCCGTGAGGTCATACTTGAGCACCAGGGCCGGGTCTGTCGTTCCTGGCGGCCCGTGCCCGAAGATCGTGGGGCCCCCCATCCCTACAGCGTAGATGTCGCCGGTGCTCGCATCGAATCGCAACACGACCTGAGGAACACTCCTCGGCGGGGGCCCCCCAATCACCGTGCCTGCATGGACGAAGTCGTATTGCCCTCCATGACAGCAACAGTACCCCTGAGGAGTGGCCGCAAGGAAAGTTGCGTCGCACGGAGGTGACGAACCCGGCGGAAGAACCGCGTAGAAGCACCCCAGGTGTTGGCAGATGTCGTTGAACGCGACTATGTCTGAATCGGGCCCGACCCCGTAGTCCGCCTTCTGCCCGCATTTGACGAGCACGCACGGCGTGTCCACGAGCGGGTAGTTGAAGCGCAGCGGCTTGGAAGGATCGAGGGTCGAGATGTTGACGAGTTTGATCTCGGGCCAGGCGAGAGCGACAGTCGTGCGAGAACCCTGCCCAGGCGCAGGCACGTACTCAAGTATCCTGAAGATGCTCGCGAACGTGCCCAGGGTAGCTACCCCGCCCAGAGTGAGCATCAGCTTCAGGAAGTTCCTCTTGCTTCTGGCCCTCTCGGCGACCTCGTCGGCCTCCGTGGACTTCGTGTCCACCGTGACCGAATCTTGGCTACGTTTCTGGGACTTCTGGAACCTCCCTATCAGCAAGAACGCGGCGGCAAGCCCCAGCAGCAGGATGATGAAAGTCACAACGGCCCCAGTTGTGAGGTTCAGGTTCGTCGAACCTAACCCCACCGCGGTCCGGGTCGAATTCCCACTGGTAGCGAGGGCCCTGGCCGCATGCGGCATGGCCAACAGCGTAGACATGATGGCAAGGCAAAGGAACGCCATCTGCAGGATTCCCGACTTAACATCAGGAAGACGAATCGGAGTACTAGCGGAGGTCACTGTCCAACCACGACTCAAGGCGCAATTCTTGCCGGGCCTTCGCCGTCAATCCGAGTGACCCCCCGATGATGTGGCCCGGCGCTTGCGATCATCAGGAAGACGTAGACGAGGACGCCCACTTCCGCCATTGCTATCACGTACGAAAGGCCGCCCGAAGTCATGTAGACCACGCCGTCGGCACCTGCGATTGTCGCGGACCCAAGGGCAATGAGAGAGTAGGCCACCGCCTGCGGGTCCCATTTCGACGCATCTCCTCCGAACGCTCCCGTTACAGATGTCACTAAAACTCCCAGAACAAGGGCAACCATTAGGGCCGCCAACCCGACATGTGCCGAGACGGCGAAGGCGTACCATGACGGTGAAGTCGAAAGCATGGCAGCGCCTGCTACGATCGTAATGGCAAGCGTCCCCAGCGCGAAATAGATCATAATGGTGGCAGGGGACGCGTCGCCCGGGTCGCTTCTTGACGCTCGGGACACCTTGGTCAGGGAGTATCCAGTGATGGGCATGCCCAGCGCGACCGTCGCTATCATTGAAAGGTTCGTCTCCGCTATTTGGCCGGGGTCGGTCGTGTTGGCCAGGAATGCGAAGCCAGTTGAACCAGCAATCACCGTGATGACGAAGAGTACAATGTTAGAGATCGCTACGCGCCTGTGACCCCGGAGCGCAGCCACGAACCCCACAACGCCTGTCATCAGCGCGAACCCGGACGACGCTACCCCGTGCTCGATAACATCAGGCAGGGTGACTGAGAAGCTGGGCACAGTAAGCGCCGACCACATCCCCTCGGCGTAGGTCACGGCGAGGAAGGCCGCCTGAAGATAGATTAGGTATACGAGCCATTTCGCCTGCCCTTCGTCAGCGCCTGCCACGGATCCCAACGAACCATTCATCCCTAGCATGTCATCTTCTCACTACGTTCGGACGGTTTCCAGTATCCTGACCGCCCTCATGATCTTCAGAGTGGCGTAGTATGAAAGGAAGAGCGCGAGCATGAAGAGGAGTGACATTATCCATCCGCCGGCAAGGGTGAGTCCTCCAGAGCCTCTCCCGCCTCCGGTCGCCAGGAACAGCAGTCCTCCAATCGTGGCCACAACCAAGGAGGCAACCGCCCCAAGGCTGAACAACGCCACCTTCCGCATTCCATAGATGAAACCCACCATCATCACGATGAAGGTGAATGCAAAGTTCAGGGTGGCCCCTACCATGTGTACCATGTTGGAGGTGTCCCCTATGCTTACGGTGTTCACTCCCGAGGTGACGAATATGTTGAGATACATTCCTGTTATGTATATTGCGAGGTAGACGACGAAGTTGAAGTAGCAAAGCCTCAATGTCAGCTTCAGGCCTTGAAGGCCGAGATTGCCAATCTCCTCCCCCTCAAGCGATACTGCCCTCATTGCGGTCTCAAACCTACCAGAGGCGTTGCGCCCACCACGTACTTGATCCGGACATCCTCTCTGACAATGAATATCCTGCTCATGAACGTCAGGATGACGGCGGTCAGGAACACCGAGGCCATGATGAAGGTCGAGATATTCGCGGAATAGGGGTCAGCAACTTCGGAAGTCGCGTAGTACATGAACAACGGACCAGTAATGAAGCCCACCATCCTTGCGGTGACTGCGCCAGCGTGCAGGAGAACTACATGCGAAAGCCGGGCCCTTCTCGCTAAGATGATCACCGGAATGCTCATGCTAGTGCTTAGAACCGCGAAAGTAACGTGGGCGAAGAGCGAAGGCGCGGCGAAGAACTGCAGGAGGATGCTGCTGAAGTTTGCTTGCATGTCACCGGGCACCGCGTAATAGTAGTTCACGAGCATTCCCGCGGCGATTGTCGCCCAATAGAAGGCGAACTGAAGGTAGAGAAAGAGGAAGATTCGATGCAGCGTTTTGGATTGTTTCTCGCTGTCTTCGAATGCTTGCGCCAAACCGCAACCGCTGGATTCTGGCAAGGAGTATTAAAGCTCAGGATTCTTTTCACTCCGCGGGTCCGTTCGCCGTCGCACATGTCCCCAGGTGGTAGGTTACCCGTCGTTCGCCCAGATCTGATTAGTTCTCTGGGAATGGAACGCCGACAGCGTTCTCCATTATCCGCCTTTCCGCACTTCTCAGTATCTCGCTCAGGGTCGAGGGCTTGACACCCACCAGCTCGCTGAGTCCGGTGAGGCTTATCTTTCTGGGGAATTGGAAGTATCCCTTCGCGACCGCGGTCGCCACGATTTCCTTCTGTCTCCCTGTAAGCGCCGCCTTCTGGTTCAGGGGCGACACGTCTTCGATCCGGGTCTCGACACCCTCCTTCCCGAGCCTGTAAAGAATCTGCCTAAGGTCGCTCGTCCTCCGGACTATGAAACGCCAGGACGCAGGCTGCACGTCTGCATTGAGCGGGCAGTCCAGGCATATTATGGCTGAATCACTCGAGGCGCGGCACACCGCAGGCCGGTCCATGACCACCAGAAGCGGGAGTGTCTCCCCTGCGTCATCCCCTTCCAGCACCTGTCTCACACCGCCGAGCCTCTTGATCGCGCTCGCAGTCTCTCTCATGGCATGGGCATCGCCCTTTAGCTCGAGGAGCAGGGTCATCCCCTTCTCGTTGAAGGGCTTGCAGTCGGTTATGGTAATCTTGATTCCCGATGCCTTCGCGGCGTCCTGCAGCTTGTTCTCGGCGCGCACCTCGAGCGCGACTTGCCTGAGCATGCTCCCGAATCCGTTAGGGTCGTGCTTGCGTATATAACGCGGGAACACGATTCTCATCCTTGAGAAGCTGACATCACCGTCTAGACCGGGTCTGAGCTGTGGCGCGGCATCCGCCTCGCGACGACCAGATTCGGCTACGCCCGGTCTGCCGAGGCCTCGTACACCGCAAGTTCCTCGAAGAAGAGCCGTTGAGACAACACCTTCCTGAGGTTGAACCCTCTCTGTGTGCATATCGCCTCCAGTTCGCCAATCGGGGCCTGGTCGTTCAGTAGAAGTATGACCCTCCCGGTCCTCTTCACAGTGCGGAGGGCCTCCCGAAGGAACTTCATCGGCACCTCGAGCTCCTTGCCCCCCTCCACCGCGACGTCCTCCGCCACTTCCAGGGGCAGGTAGGGAGGGTTGAACGCCACAAGGTCGAAGCACTCGTCCTTCAGACAGGAGGCGCCGTCTGCAAGGACGTAGTCTACGCCTGCACCCTTCCAATCGTCGAGCCCGGGCCTGACGACGTCGGTGCCTAGGGCCCTCGAGAACCGCTTCTTGAGGTCGATCAGGTTCCCCCCGTTGCCTGCTCCGATTTCGAGGCACGCTCTCCCCGAATAGGAGCCGAGCGCTCTCCTCAGAAGGGCCGAGTCGTCAGAAGCTAGGTAGGCCTTTCTCATTCACTGATGCCGTCGTCCTTGAATGACTTGTACTCTTCCCGGCTGAGAACCTGGGTTATGTTCTGAGTCTGGTAGAAGTACGCGGGGGTCCCGTCTGGAGAGAAGGCTGGGCTGTTGTCAGGATTCTGGAGCCTGTACACTTTCACCACTGCAGGCTTTATTCCCAAAACCGTCCCGTCCTCCAGCGCGTAGTAGCTGAATCTCTCCTGCAGGGGCTTGAACCCGACCAGCTTCCCCTTGGGCTGCTGCGAAGGAATCATGGTTCTCGGTCAAACCAGGGCGGATAAAAGCGTGAGCTATCTGACGATCTTCTGGATGCCAGAGCTGTACTGGGCCGCTTTCTTCGGGACTCCTGCGAGTCCCTCCGGCACCCCTAGGATGATGGCCGCCTCTCTGAGCACCGCCTTCCTGACACCGCCCCGGATCTTGAACGAAACAGGAAGGGCAATCCCGAGCTCTCTGACTCCATTGGCCTCGAACGGAAACCTGGGCTCCAGCCACCTCGTGCAGGCGCTCACGTCCCTCACCCTTCCGCGTTTTTCGTAGTCAGCCACGTCCGCGTTCATCATCCGCTCCGCTTCGCTCTCTCCGCCTCCTTCCGGGGCCGCCTGATACTTCGCGTATCCCCCGAAGAGCTCGTCCGCCAGCTGCCCCAGAAGGATTCGCTTCGCCCCAGCCTTGGACGCGCTTCGGGAGACGATCGAATAGAGCGACCAGAGGCTCCTGTCCATAAGAGTGGGCTCGAACGGAAGGGAGATCGACCGAAGCTCCTCGTGGACCAGCCCTTCTGAGAGCTCCGTAGCCACGAGCTCAACTCCCAGCGCCTCTGCCGCGGCCGCCGCCCTCGCAGAGTCGACTGAGCCCTTGGCGAAGGCCGCGCACGCCACTGCTCCAACCTTCTTCCTGGCGCAGGCCACGATGGTCGAACTGTCAAGACCTCCGGAGAAGGCCACCGCCGCCCGACCTATCCCGGATACGGACTCGGACACCGACAGGTCGATCGCCCTTGCGAGCTCCTGGGCAGCCTCTTCGAAAGTACCCGAGTATGGGGTCACTTTCTCGCCGCCTGCTCCTTGATCCTGCGAGCGACCGCGGTCCCCACCTTTTCAACTAGGGCGAGCTTCTCCGCAGGCGCCTCGACGATGTCTTCCAGGGTCCTGAAACCGGCCGTGTAGAGCGCGCGGGCCCTCACCCTCCCGACCCCCTGGAGCGTAGTAAGCTCCACCAATTCTGCGCTCACCCCGCTCTCCACCCTTCGCCTGAGCAGCTCGGACTGCGCCACCATCTCGGGTCTCTTGAAGAGCTTCGAGAGCTCCCCCAGGGCGTGCAGCAGCCACTCTGCGTTGTCGACCGCCCGGTGCATGTCACCCGGCTCCACTCCTAGCCTCGAAAGCAGCTGCTCTTCCCGCCACTCGTCAATCCAGCCGTGCAGGGCCATCACAGTCCTCATCTCCTGGAGGGTCTGATCGTAGTCCGAGAAAGCCCGCGGCGTCGGCTTCTCCATCATCTCCTGGGCGTGCTCCTCCAGGAAGGCCATCGCCTGTTCGTAGTCCTTGCTCCTAAGGGGAAACTTCGGCTCGTAGTCCGGACATCTGGCGATGAGATGCAGGAGGCCTGCGGTGTAGTCCCTCCCAGGCTCCGCCCGCCTGATCGCTTCTCTGAAGATGACCCCCGTGACCGGGTCGATGTACAGCATCGAGACCCTCTTCCCGAAATCAGTCGCGTAGAACAGGTCCCCATGGGACTCAGCGAGCCTCTCTGCCAGGAGGTATCCCAGGGCCTTCTCTGTGTACCTGCCCACCTTTTCCTCACCCACCTGCATCGAGAGCAGGGTCCCACGGAAGAGGCTGTCCAGATCCTTCTTCGACAGGCCCATGGACGTGGCGATGGTGGCGAGGGTGTGGAACCTCATCGCAGATTCGTCGGCGAGCCGCGACTCGATGGGCTCCGGAGGGGCCTTGGAGTAGTGCTCCAGGACCTGGGCCGAGGGTTGGGAGGGGGCCGGTATGATGACTGTCTCTCCATGGTCGTCGTACTGGGGCCTCCCCGCCCGCCCCGCCATCTGCCTGTAGTCAAGGACAGAGATCTCGGCATTGCCCCCGCGCTCCACGTCGTACCTCGTCATGTCTGCGACAACCACTCTCCTCGCCGGGAGATTCACGCCGGCCGCCAAAGTGGGGGTCGCAGCAAGCAGCTTGATCGCCCTTGCCCTGTAGTACTCCTCGACGATCCTCCTGTGTTCCGTGTCGAGCCCGGCGTGATGGAAAGCCGCGCCCTTCGCTACGACCTCCGCCAGAAGCCTGCTCAGGCTCGTCTCCTCCCCCGAGGTCAGAATCCGCCGCGAGGCCTCGGAAACAGCCTTCTTCTCCTGCTCGCTGAGCTGCCTCTGGGTGACCTCCGCCGCCTTGGTGGCGAGGCTCACCGCTCTCCTCCGGGTGTTCGCGAAGACCAGGGCCTGCCCTCCCCCCCTCAGGGTGTCCATGGCCACATCGATAGGGGCTCCGTAGGTCGACCTGGCCAGGGGTCGCTCTTCGCCGTCGGTGAACACAATCCTGCTGTAGTCGTAGACCCCCTCCCTCAGGGGCACCGGTCTCCAGTCCAGCTGGACTACAGCCGAGCGCAGCCAGTCCCCTACGACCTTGGCATTGCTTATGGTGGCGGAGAGCGACAGCATCTGTATGTCGAGTCCCAGGCTCATTATCTTGGTCAGGATCATCTCGAGGGTGGGCCCCCGCGAGTCGTTCCCCGCAAGATGGACCTCATCCGCGATGAAGAGCCCCACCGACGAAAGCCAGCTAACCTTGTGACGCATGACCGAGTCGAAGCGCTCGTTCGTAAGCACGATGATGTCTCCCCTCCCCAGGGACTCGCCGCTCGAATCGTAGTCCCCCGTAGATATCACCGTCCTAATCCCAAACCTGGCCAGCTCGGAGAACTCGGTGTACTTCTCTGACGCGAGCGCACGGAGAGGTGCGAGGTACACCACCTTCATCCCCTTCTTCGCCTTCACGTAGGCGGCCATTATTGCGATTAACGTCTTTCCGCTAGCCGTCGGGCAAGCCACAACCAAGCTCTTCCCCTCGAGAAGTCCCGCCCGGATCGCCTCCTCCTGCGGGGGGTACAGGTCTGTGAGCCCCTTCTCCTCGAAGTACCTCACAAGCTCCGCGGGGAGCTTCGCCTCGTCAAACCTCAATAGACGGCCTCCGCGCCTAGCTGCCGAGCCGCCGGATGAATCCGGGCTTCGACTCGTAGACCATTCCTTCCCTGAACATCGTCCTAATCATCTTCTCGGCGTCCTCATCGGAGAACTTCGACTTGATCAGCTCCTCCTTGAAGGCCCTCCTTTCGACGGGCTTCTTGTCGGGTCCCTCGAGGGACTTGAGCACTTCCATGGCCGCCCTCAGGTTCCTTGTCTCCCCCGCGGGCTTCCCCAGTTGAATCCCGAAATCCGTCTTTTTGGTGGTGGCGTCAGTGAGCACGTCCTCGACCATCCGGTTCATCAGAGCGACTGCCGCGAGAGCATCCTCCTCGGTCACCGTTTCCCTGAGCAGAATCCTGGCCCTCGCAGTGGCGACCCTGATCATAGCTTCGAGGGTCCTGGGGGTGGGCGGAATCTGGCCCTCATCGCCCCCGGCCTTCCTCAATTCGAGGTAGTAGTCCTTCAATCTGGCTATTGCCTCCTTGGTGAGCGTAGGTGAAATCTTCTTGGCGTATGCGATGTACTTCTTCAGTAGGCTGAACTCGACCGGGGGAGGGGCGGCGTACCCCTTCCTCTCATGGACCGAGAGTATGTGGGTGGCCAGTCTCTCATCTTCAGCCGGTGCGGGCTGATCCTTCGTCACGAAGATAAGGTCGAAGCGCGTCAGGAGCGGAATGGGGAGCGTCCCAATGTTCTCGGTCAGGTTCTGGAAGGGGTTGTACCTCCCAAGAACCGGGTTGCAGGCTGCGAGTATCGCGGTCCTCGCGTTCAGCGTCGCGTAGATCCCGCCCTTCGCGATCGTAACAGTCTGCTGCTCCATGCTCTCGTGGAGGGCCGTCCTGTCCTCGGGCCTCATCTTCTCGAACTCGTCGATGGCTGCTATCCCCTGGTCCGCCAACACCACAACTCCGGCCTCGAGCATGAACACGTTCTTTTCTCTAATAACTGCCGCTGAAAGCCCTGCGGAAGTCGTCCCTCTTCCCGACGCGTAGATGCCACGAGGCGCCACCTGAGAAGCGAACTTCAGCATCTCTGACTTGCCTGTCCCCGGGTCACCCACAAACAGGACGTTGAGATCTCCTCTCAACTTGGTGCCGTCGGGGAGGACCGTAGCTGACCCGCCGGCGAGGAGGAGCAGTATCGACTCTTTCTCCGCAAGATGGCCTAGAATCACAGGGGCCACCGACAAGATCAATCTATCGTAGGCGTCAGGCGAGGACGCCACGCTCCTGATAAGTGCCTCATCCTCCTTCGTGATCTGGACCATCTCCGGCTCCTTCCCCTTGACCTCCACGTGGTTGCAGTCGATCTGAGACTTGAACAGCCTCGTCTTCACTTGCCCGACGGCGTAGTCTGGCACCGCCCTCAGGATGCCAGACAGCACGACCCTGTCCCCCGGCCTCGCCTGGTTTACGATGTCGCCTTCCACGTTGACGTCGAAGAACTGAGGAAGCTGTCCCGGTGGAAGTTCCTCTGGGAGTTCCTGGACCCTTAGAATCTGGAAGTCGATGAACCTGCTCTGCTTCTTTTCGAGCTCGAAGTTCCGGGCCTCGCCGCATATGTCGCACTTGGGGGGCCTCTTCAGGGCGAGGTCGTCCTGATCCTGAAAGGTGACGTGTCCACTCGGACAGACCCAGGCCGCCGAGGTCATCAACGGCCTCAGCTCAGAGGTCCTTACTATCATCCCAGAGACAGCGAGCATCTTGTCGAGGTATGAAACGTCAACCTTTCGCAGAGGGACAAGGTCGGATATTGCTCGAATCCTCACGGCGAGGTCTCTCTTGACCCTGTCAGCGTACAGCGCGTTCTCGCTCCTCATCGTTTCGTAGGCTGCTGTCTTGAACGAAGCCAGCGCGTAATCAGGCTTCAGAAGCAGCGTATTCGCTAGGTCGTTGTCGTATCTAAGGAGGTCCCCGAAGTCGACCGTCAGCGACTTGCCCTCGTTGGAAATGAGTTGCGAGATCTTGGTCCGGTAGGTGTAGTTCCCAGACCTGTCGGTGACAGTCTTCAGGAAATCCTCGAGCATCTCTGATAGCTTGCCGCTGGCCATGGTGGCCAAACTAGGTCACTCCGAGCAGGGCTGCTCGCCACTCCTTCGAAACCGACTGGGAGGCAGTGAAGAAGGCGCTCTCTTCAGGGGTCAGCTTGTCAGCCAGCGATGTGACCGAAGTAGAAGAGCTCGAAAGGGAAAGCAACTTGCTAAGCCTCATGCCGATCAGGTCGTAACTCCCCGCCTTCAGCCTGTCCAGGTCTTCCTTCTTGGCCTTCCCATCTGTCGCCGCACGGCCGAGGAGGCTGAGCCTCCTCTTCATCCTCAGGTAGAAGTCCTGAGGCAGGGCCGAGAGCTGGAGCGGGCCCATCATCTTCTCCTTGCCTATCGCCCTGAAGATCTCGGTCTCAAAGGGCTCCTCCGCCAGCTCGGCTAGGCTCAGGCTCGACAGCTCCTCCGCCACCCATCGTGGGAGCTCCACCGTCTCCCCTTGTTTGAGGCCGTCGATCCGAAAGTCTCCTACGTCGATGTTATCCAACGATGAACGCATGACGACCTTCGCCTTGCCCATTAGATACTCCCTCTCCCTACGTTCGAGCAACTGAGTTAGTGGCTGTGACTCATTCAGCAAAGCGGAACGCGAACCCGCGCCACGATAATAAACGTATGTGGGCTCAAGCGTCGGATTCGGGTTGTTTGCTAGGGTGGGCCGACGGTCCCTGACTTTTGCCCGCGTCTGACAAGCGATTTCGCCCTCCTCCCAAACCGTCGCAACCTCGAAGGCTCCTCTGGTTCGGTGCCCCCACCTCCTCCGGGCCCAGCTAGAGCGCCGACCATGGCCGCGACGGTCGACCTCGAAAGCGTCGGGGTAGGCTTTTCCCTGATTATCCCCTCCGGACGAAGGAGCAAGATGATTATGAGAAGCGCGGCAAACAGGATGTCCTGCAGCCAGTTCACGTCGAAGAAGATGTATGGCTGGACGTAAGGCTGAATCTGCTGCAGCCCCTTGAAGATGAGCATGAAGAAGAAAGTCCCCAGGGCGACGCCGAAGTTGTTGCCCGCCCCACCTATGATGACAATCAGGAAGGGCCAGAAGGTCCATGCGAACCTCGTCCAATTATCGGATTCCACCGACGCGATGTAGAAGGTGAAGATCGCGCCCGCCATCCCTGCTATGGCCGAGGCGATGATGAGGATGTTGCGCCTCACTGCCACGTCGTCCTTACCCAGTGCCTTTGCTGCATCCTCATTGTCCCTAACTGACTTCAGCATCCGTCCCAGGGGTGACTTGGCCACGCGCTCGGCGTACAGGAAAACGACTATCGCGAAAGCCGAGACTACCAGCGCGGCCACGAGGTCCCTGTATCCCGGTCCAAGGGACGACCAATAGACGTAGGGGTCGGGCACTTCGATGTTTTGCGCCCCTCCAATCAGCGGTGTGTAAGTCCTGAGGATCACTTGGAAGAACTGCGCAGCCCCTAGGAGCAGCATTCCGAGGTAGTCCTCTCTGAGCCGTATTGCAGGATAGGAGGAGAGATACCCGAGAAGAGCGCCGACCAGCGCGGCCACTAGGAGCGAGAAGATGACGAGTTGAACCGCGAACGCCGGGTCCGTCGCCAGCCTGGCATTTACCCCACTGATGATCGACGGGTTGAATACGATGAAGTCGCGATTGACACCTATCCCATAGGCGTACGCAGCTACCCTCCCGGCAATGGAGCCGGAGAAGGCGGCCCCGCCGGCGATGAACATCACCTTGCCGAAGTTGGGGATCCCGGTGAATCCGAACTCGAGGTTCAGTGTCAGGCTTATCGCAAGGTAGAGCGCGTAGTAGTTGAGGAAGCCCAGGCCGAAGCTCACGAGGTCGAAGCCCCCAATCAGCAGCTGGGGCAGGCCCATGCTACTTCTTCTTCCTCCTAAACCTGAGTGAGATGAGGCCCTGGGGGAGAACCATCAAGGCGATTACCATGATCAGGAGTGGAATCCCCTTCTGGAATGGAGTGACATCTGGCCCGAACCCGCTCACTAGGCCCTGGGCGAGAATGTCGGTAGAGAACCCTGTCGCCATTTCGAAGAAGATGTACACCCCCAGAATCCCAAAGATCGCCCCGCCGATTCTCGATCCGATTCTCCTCTTCCTGAACAAATAGACGCCGATTAGTATGGTCGCAACCGCGATGAGCCCCGCTCCGATGTACCCGAACCCCTCGCCTAGGCCCGTCGTCACAAGGTCCTCACTCCCCCCAATTACAAGGCCTCCGACGACAGCCCCGAAAATGCTTGTCAGACCTCCGAGCACGCTGGAGGCGAAGATCTCAACGATGAGGTCGGAACCGGTGCTCGTCCCGCCCGGGAGCCACAATGTATAGAGGGCGCCCGCCAGCCCTGCGAATCCTCCCGCAAGCATCCACGAGACTGTGTACACCCTTTCGACGTTGATTCCGAGGACCCTGGCTAGGGGCGGGTTCTCCACGGATGCCCGCATCGCCACTCCAAACCGCGTCCTCGTGAAGAGCAGGAACAGCATGACCGTAATCAGGACTAGGACAAGTGGCGCGACAAATACCACTCCCTGGATTCCGAAGATGGTGAAGTCGCCTGGGAGGGCAAAGAACTGTTTGGCATCGATGAGTTTGTAGCGCGTCTGGAGGTAGTCTGTGTAGATGCCGAAGACCCCGATGAAACCGATATCAACTCCGAAGGTCGCGATCATCAGGGCCACGAGGGGAGTCCCTCTCTTCGCCAGAGGGCGCAGGATCCCGACGTACATCAGAACCGACGCTCCTCCGGCGACCACGAACGCCACCAGACTGGCAGCATAGGGCGAGAGGTGGTTGAGGGTCTCAAGCTGGTATGCACTGTAAAGGCCGATGGTGACGAAAGAGCCGTAGGCGAAGTTGGGGACCTTGGTCGTCAGGTAGGTCAGTGTCAGACCCATCGCCATGAGAGCGAAGAAAGTTCCGTAGACAACGGCTGAGACCAGGTAGGCTGGAACCAAAGGTCTAGAACTGGGCCAAACCACTTAGGAAGCCTTAAAACTCTTTCCCGACTACCGTCCAAGCTCCGTTGAAAAAGAGAGGGGTATCTACAGCAACAGTTTTCGGATCTCTTATCGTGGGGCTTCTCATCGGCGCGGGTGGCATCTATCTTGCCGCTCCATCGCTCGGTCTGGGGAGTACCGTCACGACAACCATCGCCGGAAGCGGCGGTACACAAACGATAACCACGACCGTCGCCGGCACAGGCTCTGGCCTGTGTAACGGCCAGACGGTCCACATCGGCGCCCTGAACGACCTTAGCGGCCAACTATCCGCGCAGGGGAAGGGCGACTTGGCGGCAGAGCAACTCGCAATCACAGAAATCAACGCCTACGAGGCCAGCGCAGGCTGCCACGTGACGTTTGTCTTGGACAACAACGACTACAAGCTCGACGGTCCAACCGCACTATCTCAGACTCAGGCAATGTATGCGAACGGAATCCGCGTGGTCATTGGTCCGCTTAACAGCGGAGCCGCACTCGCGATTCTCGCCTACGCAAACTCCAACCACATCGTGCTCATCAGCCCGTCTTCGACTTCACCTGCCTTGCACGTTACTGACGTGACAAACAATTACCTGTTCAGGACTGCGCCTAACGACGCGGCCCAGGGACAGGCAATCGCAAGGGAAGTCCTGACCCAGGGCGCGAAGGCAGTAATCGTAGTCAACAGAGACGACACCTACGGCGGCGGGTTGGCCAACGCGACCGTCAGCTTCCTGAAGCAGGACGGCCTGGCAGCGGCTAGCATCGCGGGCCCATTCAAATACGACACTGCGACCACAGACTTCACTTCACTGATCACTGCGATCACCAACTCCTACAACACGCTGAACGCGGGCGCGGCCGCAGGGCACGTGGCTATTGTTTCGGTTTCGTTCCAAGAACTTGGAACGCTCCTGAAGCAGGCCTCGACCCAGAGCGCTGCGATCTACAACGATGTGCCGTGGTTCGGGAGCGACGGTGAAGCTCAGAACTCGCTTTTGAGCAACTCCAGCGTAGGCCAGTACACGTCACACGTCATCCTTCCATCTACACTCTTTAACGTGGTCAATAACAGCAAGACACTCGCATTCTTCCAGAAGTACGCAGGAACATCGCAGCTCGCAGCCATCGTCGGCGGCGGAGTCTTCTATACGTTGGAAGGCTACGACGACACATGGATCGCTGCCTTGTCAATACTCTCGGCAGGTAGCAACGACGGGACTGCTATCCATGCAGTATTGCCGACAGTGTCGAACAGTTTCTACGGCTTGACCGGTTGGGAAGGGCTCTCTGGAAACGACAGGATTCCTGGTTCATACCAGATCTGGAAGGTCGTAGCCAGCGGCAGCACTTTCAATTGGGTCTTGGCTGGAAGCTGGGACTACAACACCGACACCGTGACCTGGACGAACGCACCCTAAACCAAGAGATCCCCCATCTTCTTTTTGTGATAGTGAATGGCGTCGTTCTTAGAAGTAAGAGAACTTTCGAAGTCTTTCGGGAACCTCAGAGCGCTCGATGGTGTTACCTTCGACGCCGAAGCGAAGAAGGTGCACATTCTCATCGGCCCAAATGGGTCAGGAAAGACCACCTTGATCAACGCAATCAGCGGCTTCTACAAGGCAGACTCTGGGACAGTGATATTCGATGGAAAGGACATAACCGGGCTTCCCCCCTTCAAGGCCTATCGGCTAGGTCTCGCCCGCACCTTCCAGATCCCAAATCTGTTCTGGAAGCTCACGGTCCTCGAGAACGTGCTCGTTGCCGAGAAGGGCAATCCGGGCGAATCGTTTCGCAAATCGCTTTTCAAACGCTCTTGGGTCAAGAGCGAAAAGGACGCGACTGAGAGGGCCCTGAAGCTGCTGGAGCTCCTTGGCCTCAGCAAGGTCTGGGATAACACGGCGATCAAGCTGAGCGGCGGTCAGATGAAACTGCTTGAAATGGGGAGGGTGCTGATGAGCGGGGCGAAGCTCATCCTATTGGACGAACCCATATCCGGGGTGAACCCCACACTGGCTCACGAGATCTTCGTCAGGATACTCAAGCTCCGCGACGACTTGGGGGTCACCTTCCTGATCGTGGAGCATAGGCTGGACATCGCCCTGAGCTACGTGGACACAGTTACGGCCATGGCCTTCGGCAAGGTAGTCGCGGCCGGAAAACCAGAACTGGTTATGGCCGACCCGAAGGTAATCGAAGCCTACCTGGGGGCCTAAATGTCACTCAGGGTCGATGAGGTCTCTTCAGGATACGGCAAGCTCCAGATTCTTTCGGACATTTCACTCGACGCAGATCCAGGTCAACTGACGGTAGTGGTCGGGCCCAATGGGTCGGGCAAGAGCACTCTTCTGAAATCGATCGCAGGGCTTTGCGCCATGTACAAGGGCACAGTTACCCTTGACGGCAAGACTCTTTCAGGCCTCCCCTCGCACGTCATCGCGAGGTCGGGGGTGGCCTACCTCCCCCAGACAGACAGCACCTTCGCCCAACTGACAGTGGCTCAGAACTTCAAGATGGCAGCGTACACCGTGTCCAAGGTGGACTTCGAACCCAGGCTCAAGGACGCGCTGAGCATCTTCCCACAGCTTGAGAACTACATCAAGTCGAAGGTGGTCAACCTGAGCGGCGGGGAACGGCAGATGGTGGCCATGAGCATGGCCCTGATGCGGAAGCCCAAGGTCATACTCTTCGACGAGCCGACCGCGAACCTCTCGCCAAAATACGCGACGCAGGTGCTCAAGACCATACAGGGCCTAGCGAAGGAAAGAGAGATCACCATCGTCCTCGTGGAACAGAACGCCAGGAGGGCGCTCGAGATCGGCGACAACGCATATCTGCTGGTCAGCGGAAGGAACGCCTTCAAGGGACCAGCGAAAGAGCTCCTCGCGCATCAGGAGCTCGCCAAACTCTACCTTGGACTCAAGGTAGCAGTGGGGTAGTCGCTCCGCTCCAATCGAACGGATAAATACGAATACCATCCGACTGGGCCCCGTATTGTTGCGTTCGCTGAATGGGCGCAGGCGTGATCGTGGTTGCCTCTCGAAGACCTGATGTGGGTTGAGAAGTACAGGCCATCGAAGCTCGATGACCTGGTGAATCAGGAATCAATCAAGCAGAGGCTGAAGCAGATGCTAGTGAAGAAGGAGCAGCTCCCCCACCTGATGTTCGCTGGCCCGCCAGGTTCAGGGAAGACCACCACCGCCCAGATAATCGCGAAGCAGATCCTCGGCGAGCACAGCCAGGAATACACCCTGTCCCTGAACGCCAGCGACGAGAGGGGGATAGACATCGTCCGGGAGCGGGTGAAGACCTTCGCCAGGTTCGTGGACCGGAGGGAGGGCGTCCCCTTCAGGATCGCGATGCTGGACGAGTGCGACGAGATGACCAAGGACGCGCAGACCGCCTTAAGGAGGATAATGGAAGAGTCATCCGCCTACACCCGGTTCATCCTGATCTGCAACTACTCCTCGGGCATAATCGAGCCTCTTCAGAGCAGATGCGCAATCTTCCGGTTCCAGCGCCTCGACGAAGCCTCTGTGGTAGAACACCTGAAGGTCATAGCCAAGAAGGAGAAGGTCAAGGTGGCGTCGGAAGGTGTCTACGGCGCGATCTACGAGGGGACCCAGGGGGACCTCAGGCAGGCCATCAACATGATGCAGGCCGCCTCTGCGTCTGGTGAGATTAGTGTGGAGTCAGTGAAATCGGTCACCGGGTCGGCCGTCAAGGCCCGGGCAGCCGAGGTGATCAAGCTGGCTCTGGAAGGGAACTTTGAAGGCGCAAGGACGAAGATGGTCGAGCTCACACGAGTCTATGGGATCCCCGAGAGGGACTTCCTCCGCTTCGCCAACGAGTCTCTCAGCTCTCTCAAGGTCGAAGACATGGGAAAGGCTGTCTCCATCCTGGCCGAGTACGACTTCCGCCTCGTCCAGGGCTCCCAGCCGGAGCTGCAACTCACCGCCATGCTAGCCCAGCTTGCCTCGCTCAAGAAGGGGGACTGACACGGACCTAACGCTCCCCCGCGGGATAAGAGACATCGAACCAGAGGAGTACGAGCGGCACGTCAGAGTTAGGACCGCCTTTGAGGAGGTCGCGGGCCTCTACAACTTCAAGGTCATGGAGCCGGCTTCGCTCGAACACCTTTCGACCCTCAGAGCCAAGAGCGGTGTCGACATCGATAAGGAGATCTACGCGTTCAAGGATAAGGGGGGGAGGGACCTGGGGCTCAGGTTCGACCTGACGGTCGGGATGACGCGCTACGTCTGCTCGAGGCGCGACCTCAAGCCGCCGGTCAAGCTGGCCTCCTTCGGTGGAATGTGGAGATATGACGAACCCCAATACGGCAGGTTCCGATGGTCCCACCAATGGGACCTGGAAATCTTCGGCCCTGCCTCCATCGAGGCCGACGCAGAGGTCATCGATGCTAGCGCAGCGATTCTGAGGAAGCTCGGCCTCCTGGATTCGACGGTCAGGGTCGGGGACAGGAGAGTGGTGGAGAATTTCATCAGAAATCAGCTAGGGGTGGAAGACGACGCTCGGGCCATCGAACTCATGCGCGCCCTTGACAAAGTCGGGAAGAAGACACGTCCAGAACTCGAGAAAGAGTACTTCGACAAGGGATTCGAAAAGAGGCAGCTCTCGAGCTTGATGGAGCTGGGCGAGATCCGCGGGCATCCCGAGGCCGTACTGGGAAGACTCTCCGAGCTGGGTCTGGGCACAGCTTCGCAGTTGGGCGACCTTCTCGACCTGCTGAAATCGCGGGGTGTGGCCAAAGTCGAGTATGACATGAGCGTAGTCAGAGGAATCGACTACTATACTGGAATTGTCTTCGAAGCCGCAGACGACAGGAACCCACGGCTGGGTTCTCTCTTCGGTGGGGGTAGGTACGACGCTCTCCCCAAACTGCTTGGGAGACCAGACCTCTCAGCCACGGGCGCTGCTGGCGGCGTCGAGAGGGAGTCTATGTCCATGGGCTCCATGACTTCCTCTGCCGGTCCTTTCACCTACGTGGCATGTGTAGCAGACATGGTCTACCCCCAGGCCCAGCGGGTACTTGCGGAGCTCAGAAGTGCCGGCCACTCGTCAGACATTTCACAGCCCGGCAGGAGTCTTTCCAAGCAGCTCGAGGAGGCCAGCCGGGCTGGCGCCGCGTGGTGCGTCATAGTCGGGGAGAAGGAGCTCGCTGCGAAGAGCGTGACCCTTCGCGACATGAGAAGCAGGAAAGAGGAGCTCCTCACTCTGGCCCAGGTCCTCACGCGACTGGAAGGCTCTTAGCTCGAACCTTCTCATCAATCCGTTCGTTCCTGATTGACATCACGGCATAATCTTTAATCTGAGGGCCTCGGAGATAACTCGGCATGGAGAAGGCAATAGTTCTGGTCAACCTGAGCCCAGGCGCAGAGGAGCAGAGCATCGCCGCCCTTAAGGGGATGCCGGGGATCCAGGCTGTCTACCAGCTCTACGGCCTCTACGACCTGCTGGTCATGGTGGAGGGAGCGGACGACCAGGCAGTGAAATCAATCATAGCCGACAGCCTGCGTTCGAAACCTGGCGTCGTTTCAACCATCACGATGAAGATTCTTTCCTAGAACTACCAAGGTTTAAACTACCTTCGTATCGGGCAACTTCGGATTGCCCAAGAAGATACTTGTCACCGGGGCTGCCGGCCAGATCGGTGCCGAGCTGGTCCCGTCCCTCCGGGCGCTCTACGGAAACGAAAACGTCGTAGCAGTGATTCACAGGGCCGCAGGCAGCCCCAACCTTCGAGCCGGGCCGGTGGAGGTCCTCGACGTTTCGGACCCCGCGGCCCTCGGCCGGGTCGTGAAGGACCACGAGGTCGACACGATCTACCACCTGGCGGCCCTCCTCTCGGTGACCGGGGAGAACAACCCCCAGCTGGCCTGGGAGGTCAACATGGACGGCCTGAGGAACGTCCTCGAAGTCGCAAGGAACGGGCGGCTGGCCGGGGTCTTCTGGCCGAGTTCAGTCGCAGTCTTCGGGCCCGACGCCCCAAGGAAGGGGGCCCCTCAGAACGCGCCTCTGAACCCAACAACCATCTACGGCGTCACCAAGGTGGCAGGGGAGCTCCTCTGCAACTACTACTCCCTGAAGTACGGCCTTGATGTGAGGTCCCTGAGGTACCCGGGGCTCATCAGCAGCGAAGCGCCCCCGGGTGGGGGGACCACCGACTACGCTGTCGAAATCTTCTACAAGGCCCTGACTGACGGAGCCTACTCCTGCTTCCTAAGGGAGGACACCGTCCTCCCGATGATGTACATGCCCGACGCCCTAAGGGCCACGGTGATGCTGATGACGGCCGACCGCGAATCGGTGCCTCGGCACTCGGGATACAACCTGGCAGCCATAAGCTTCTCTGCAGGCGAGATTGCAAAGGAGATCACGAAGCACGTCCCGGGATTCAAGGTATCCTACGCGCCCGACTCGCGCCAGAAGATTGCCGACTCCTGGCCCATGTCCATCGACGATTCCGAGGCACGGAAGGACTGGGGATGGGCCCACGAATACGACCTCGCAAGGATGACTTCGGACATGGTCGCAAAACTGGGTCCAAGGCTGACGGGCGCAAGGAAAGACGTTTAGACTCCACATCTGAGCCCGAAGACCGAGAGACATGCGCGACCCTTCTTCGTTTCTGAAACTGGAGTACGACGACCTGGTGAACCAGGCGTTCGACTGGAAGCTGAGAGTCCTCGGCGGGCCGAGCACACCCTGGTGCCTCGTCGACGGCAAGAAGGTCCTGATGTTCTGCTCTAACAACTACCTCGGTCTCAGCAACCACCCGAAGCTGAAGGAGGCAGCCATCGAGGCTGTCAGGACCCACGGGGCCGGGTCGGGTTCGGTGAGGCCCATCGCAGGCAACATGGACTTGCACGCCGAGCTTGAGAGAAGGCTTGCCAGCTTCAAGGGGGCCGACGCCTCGCTGGTATACCAAACCGGCTTCGCCGCCAACGCTGGGCTCATCCCCCAGCTCGCCGGGAAGGGGGACATCATCATCAGCGACGAGCTGAACCACGGAAGCATCATAGACGGCGTGAGGCTCTCCCACGCAGAGAGGGGGGTCTACAAGCACGCGGACACCGACGACCTGGCAAAGGTGCTTGACGATGCGGAGAAGGCCTCGCCCTCTTACAGGCGAATCCTGATAATCACCGATGGCGTCTTTTCGATGGATGGCGACATCGCTCCCCTTGACAGAGTAGCAGCCCACGCGGCAGAACATGGGGCCATGCTCTATGTTGACGACGCCCATGGCGAGGGAGTTCTTGGGCAGGGAGGGCGCGGAATCGTCTCGCACTTCAACCTGACCCGGGACAAGGTCCAGGTTGAGATGGGAACCTTCTCGAAGGCCTTCGGCGTGGTAGGTGGCCACGTTTCGGGCTCCAGGGACCTCGTCAACTTCGCCTACAACAAGTCCCGCACCTGGCTGCTGAGCGGCTCGCACCCGCCGGCCGTCGTCGCGGCCTGCATCGCGGCGGTGGACGTGCTGGAACACGAGCCACAACACGTGCAGAGTCTGTGGGAGAACACCAGATACTTCAAGAAGGCAATGCACGACCTCGGATTCGACCTCGGAAGGAGCGAGACCCCGATAACTCCTGTCATGGTCGGCGACAGCGCCAAGGCGAAGAAGCTGAGCTCTCGTCTCTTCGAGCTGGGGGTGTTCGCGCTTCCCATCGTGTATCCGATGGTCGCCCAGGGGAAGGCGAGGATCAGGACCATAATGAACGCGGCATTGAACAAAGAAGACCTCGACTTCGCAGTAGGTGCCTTCGAGAAAGCTGGAAGGGAGCTAGAGATCATCTAGGGCGAACGGGTCCCCGAAGGTCCATTCGCGCTTCCTGTACTTGGACGACGCAAGCTCCAGGCTGAGCTTGGATTCCCTTTCCGTCAGCCCCTCCTGCTGGAGGGAGTAGCCGGACGCTTCCACAAGCTCTCTGACAAACCTCACTTCGTCGACTGCGCAGTTCGAGACGGGGGCGAACCTACTGCGTGGATACTTCTTCGCAACCGTTTCGTCTCTCGGCCGGGTCAACCTCTTCACCTCTTCCAGGTCTGCGCTCACCAGCAGCGTCCCATGACACATCACCGCGGATTTGGAGAGGTAGGCAGCCATGCCGCTAACCTTCCCGTAGCCGTCCACTATGGAGTTCGGGGCCTTGAAGGCACACTCCGAGCCGCATCGCTTCAACGCAGAAACGACCATCGACGCGAACGATTCGAAAACTCCCCTAGGACCCCTCGTTTGCAGTTCGACGCCCTCGTCCCCTCCCGGGATAAGGAAGGACCAATTCAAGTTGCCCGGGCCGTTGTAGACCGCTCCTCCCGCGGTGAACCTCCTGACCACGGGAACCGAGTGAATCCGGCAGTATTGAAGGTCTGTCTCGAATTCCGCAAGCTGGGCCCGACCTATCACGACCGACTTCTGGTTCCTCCAGACCCTGAGCGTTGGCACGCGGACGTCGTTGAACAGAACCTCCTCCAGAGCCAGGTTCGCATAGGGGTCAGCAAGGACGACCTCGAGTAGCCTTCCCCTCAACCCCGCAGTCGGGGGGTGGAAGAGATTTAGAGCTTTGAAGTGCTCCCCCTCGCCGAACTCCCTTGCCCTTCAAGTACCTCCCGGACATCGCCCTGGCCGACATCGCCTTCGAAGTCGAGTCGACCTCGGTCGACGGCCTCTTCGAGGACTGTGCCCGCGCGCTCTCCGACATCATGGTTGACCCCGAGACCCTCGGCTCCAAGACTTCCCGACGGGTCTCCCTGACCTCAGAAGACCTCGACAGGCTCCTCTACGACTTCCTGACCGAACTCATCGTGATCAAGGACGTCGACTCCCTCCTCTTCCGCGACGTCCAAGTCGACGTCGGAGCGGACGGAAAGGCCCTGACCGCCGACCTTCGAGGCGAACCAATCGACAGAGTGAGGCACGGGCTGCGGAACGACGTGAAGGCGGTCACGATGAACATGTTCGGGGTCAGGCACGAAGGCTCGAAGTGGAAGGCCACCATTGTCCTCGACATCTGATGCCTCTTGTCGCCTTAAACGCTTAAAGAATCAGGCCGAAGGTCGCAAACTTCAGAGGAGATTCCCCCACAATGCCTCTGATTGATTCCGCAAAGCAGGTGTCCGAAGTGTCCTGGGAAATCCCCACATCCTACAAGGAGGGAATGCTCGTCCCCGCCAAGATCTACGCGACGAAGAAGCTGCTCGCAGCCATGGACCAGGGGGTCATCGAGCAGGTCACCAACCTCGCCTGTCTTCCCGGAATAGTCCGCTACGCCTACGCCATGGCCGACGCGCACTGGGGGTATGGCTTCCCAATCGGAGGAGTCGCCGCCTTCGACCTCGAAACTGGTGTTATCTCTCCCGGCGGCGTGGGGTTCGACATCAACTGCGGGATGCGCCTCATCCGGACGAATCTACACTATTCAGAAGTCAAGCCACACGTCAAGGAGCTCGTCGACCTGATCTTCAGGCTCGTCCCCGCAGGAGTGGGCGTGAAGGGGACGCTGCGAGTCTCCGAATCACAGTTCGAGGAGGTCATGAAGTACGGGGTGAAGTGGTGCGCAGAGAACGGCCTTGCCTGGGAGGACGACCCCGCCCACGTGGAAGAGGGGGGGTTCATCAAGGGGGCCGACCCGTCCAAGGTCAGCCGCCAGGCCCGCAGCAGGGGCATCGAGCAGCTCGGGACTCTAGGCTCAGGCAACCACTACCTCGAGATCCAGGTGGTCGACCCAGCTAGGTTCTTCGACAAGAAGCTCTCGAAGCACTTCGGGATAGTGGACGAGGACCAGGTGGTTGTGATGGTTCACTGCGGGAGCAGAGGTTTCGGCCACCAGGTCGGGAGCGATTACCTTCGTGTTTTCGACGGCGCCATGAAGCGCTACGGTATCAACGTCCGGGACAGAGAGCTCGCCTGCGCACCCTTCTCCTCCAAAGAGGGGACCGACTACTACGGCGCCATGGTCTGTGCTGCGAACATGGCCTTCACCAACAGGCAGGTGATCGTCCAGAAGGTCAGGGAAGCCTTCTCCACAGTCTTCCACCGGGACGCCGAGGCCCTGGACATGCATCTAATCTACGACGTCTGCCACAACGTTGCGAAGGTCGAGAGGCACTCCTACGACGGCGTGAACGCCGACTTCCTCGTCCATCGCAAAGGCGCGACCAGGAGTTTCGGTCCTGGCCATCCGGATATCCCAGCTCCCTATCGCGATGTGGGCCAGCCAGTCATAATAGGGGGCTCCATGGAGACCGGCTCCTATCTTCTGGTCGGCACCCAGAAGGCCATGGAGGAGACCTTCGGTTCCACGGCCCACGGCTCCGGCAGAACCATGTCCAGGACCCAGGCGAAGCGGGAAGTGCGCGGGGCAGAGCTGCAACGTAAGATGCTCGAGAAGGGGATCTACGTGAAGTCGGCGACCATCGACGGCCTCGCAGAGGAGGCGGGGATGGCCTACAAGGACATCTCGGAAGTGGTCGAGACCATGGACCTAGCCGGTATCTCGAAGAAAGTAGTCGCCCTCAGGCCCGTGGGGAACATCAAAGGCTAGCCGATGTAGCCTGGCCTGGGCTCCTTCTTCGGCTGCGGGGAGGTCTCCCTCTCCTGCTCTGACATGGCCTGGAGCTGGCTGATCAACTTCTGGGTCTCCTCTGCCTTCTCCTTGAGCTTCGATGTGTCGATCGGCAGCCCGATTATCTTCGAAAGCACTTCCAGCACTGACTTCGAAGCCCCCGCGTCCAGCACGTATCCAGAGGTCTCTCCCAGCAGGCAGGCTCCATCGAGCCCTCGAAGGGCCGCGATGCCGATCAGCAGCCCGTTCATCCCGCTTATCCCTCCGTCCTTCATCAGGGTCACCCCCTCCTCTGATATGGAGTCGAGCATCTTCCTGGACGTGCCCGCCCCGTACACCTTCGGAGACGCGGAGAACGCCCCGGTGATGTACGCAGCCAGGGTGTAGACCTTCTTTACTCCGCACTTCTTCGCCAGGCTCACCACCGCATCCGAGAGGGCGTACTCTCCTTCAGAAGTGGTCGGCTGCGCGTCAGCGGTGAACACGAAGAGGCTCTGACCCTTCTTCGTCGGAGCATAGAAAAGCTCCCCCTTCAGCTGCTCAGCCGTCCCGTCCTCCTTGACGTTGACCTGGGGAGGGAAGGATTCGCTCGAAAACTCGGCGACCTTCCTCAGCTTGAACGTCCTCACCAGGTGGTCGGCGGCCAGTTTCCCGACGTATCCGCTCCCGGGGAGCCCGCAGACGAGCACCGGGTTGGAGGCCTTCGGCATCTGGAGGACCTTGGTGCTGATGATGCCCTCCTCCGCCCCGTCCTTGGCCTTCACCTACTCCTCCTTCCTGCTCAGCTTCTCGCTCAGGTCGACGAGCTTCCCCCTGTCCTGGACTTTGATTGAAGTCTTCAGTCTGAAGCGCAGACCCAGCTGCCTGAATATCGAGTAGAGTTCCCCACCGGAGACCCTCTCTAGAAGCCTCCCCTCCCTTATCATGCCAGCCAGCTCCTTGACCATCCTTACGGTCTGGAGGGGGTAGATGGAAAAGGCCGCCTCGAGCACCTCGTCCCCCCTGTCATAGAGCATCTCTTCCACTATTTGTCTGTCCGTCTTCTCGGCCTTTGCAGGCGCGGAGGTCGTCTTGATCCTCTTCCTCATCGCGTCGAGCTTCCTCCTCTCGAGCAGCCTCAGCTCAGCGTCGTCTTCCAAGGTATCCGGGCTCACCTGAGGCGCCGAAGATAAAACGATTGCTGGTCAGTGCCGAGAAATGGTCGCCAGTCCCACAGCCACCAGGAGCATCGCCCCTCCGACGACCGTCGCCAGGCCCAACTGCTCCCCTAGGATGAGCACCCCGCCCACGACGCTCACCAGGGGGACGATGTACAACTGCACCACCAGTCTCGAGACCATCTGCCTCCCGACCAGGGTGTAGAAGATCAGGTTCGCGACTACGGTGCTGAGCAGGGAAAGGTAGAGGACGGCGGTCCAGCCTTGGAGGTTGAGGTTCACCGCTTCCTGGACGATGTTCGGGGAGAAGACGGGGATAAGAGGAAGAAGGACCGCAGTCCCCAGCACCGCCGACCAGACTGCCACGGGAAACGGCCCGTACTTGCTCACGAGCGGCTTTGACGCGACGGTGAACACCGCGGAGGAGAGCGCAGAGACGACGACAAGAAGTGGACCGAAGGCGTTCGTGGACCCGAGGCTCACGTCCGGGCTGGAAATCACGGCCGCGCCAGCGATGGCCACCACAAGGCCCGCCTTGACTCTGATGCCTATCTTCTCATGGAGTGCCAGCGCCGAAAGGACGACGCTGAACAGCGGCGAGAGAGAGATGAGCAGGCCTGCCAGGGACGCGTTCACTGTCTGCTCCGAGAAGTTCAGGGAAAGGTGGTAGATGGCGACGCTGGTCAGGGACACCACAAGTAGCCTGAAGAAATCCTTCCTCTCGAACTTCGCCTTCGCCTTCCCGATGAGAGGGTACAGGGCAAGGAAGGCGGCGCTGACGATCAACCACCTGAGGAGAGTAAGGCTGACCGGTGTCAGCTCGCCGGGACTCACTGCCACCCTGATGGCGACGAAGGCGTTCCCCCAGATTACGCCCAGCAATACGAGGAGGGCGTAGCCCTTGAGGTTCTGCAACAATCGGCCCACCGACTTATCCGCTTTAAGGCACTCGTTTGGAGTAGGAGCGAACGGGTTTGTTAGACTCGGAATCAGAGAAGAGGTAGGTCAGTTCTTGCAGTTGGCACAGGATGAATTCCTCAGAAAGCATTCGTCTACGGCTGCGTGATCTTGATTGACAATGTAGGGCAGCTAGTCTCGCAAGCCATGCAGAAGATGCAGTCCGCCTCTCTTATGGGTTCGGACTTGTCTGATCTGTACTGGTCCCATTCCGGCGTCCCCTGTTCGACTACCTTGTCCTTCCCCGTCCCTGCCTGTCCAGGATTGAGCTGCCATTCAAACACGAAGACGGGGCAGACGTCCATGCAGACTCCGTCTGCAACACAGGATTCCCAGTCGACCGCGACTGCGGTCCCGTGAATGCCATTTGTGGTGGGGTAGGGCTTGCTTTCTCCATCCATCCTGCTCGCCCCTGCGGCCCTGATCTTGTGTCCGTTGTGCTCGCCAGTCAACGGGAACTGGTCGGGCTTAGAAAGGAAGTTCGGATCGATGGGAGCTGACTTGTATCCTACGTCTCGGGTCATTGTCGAACAGGATGCGTCTCGAAAAGCATGTTATAAATCTAATCGGTTTAAAATCAGATTCACAGAATTTCAGGCCTTCTTCAGCGCATCGTAACTCCCGTCGTCATTGAGCTTGTAGACTGTGATGGGCTTGAAGGTAAATATCCCCACCTCGGCGACCCCAGGGACTCCCTTCAGCTTGGTCTCCATGACAGCCGGGTCATCGAGGGGCTCGAAGAGCGTGTCGAGGATCACGTTTCCGTTTTCGGTGAAGTATGGATACCCCTTCGGCATCAGCCGCTCGTCGGGGACCCCGCCAAGCTTCGAAATCCTGAGCTTCGCGCTCTCACGTGCCATGGGGACGACCTCGACGGGGACCCGCACCCCCTTCTCGCAGAGCCTCTGGGCGAACTTGTTCTCCGAGGCGACGATCAGTATTTCCTTCGCGCTCCCCATGACCACCTTCTCTCTCAGCAATGCCCCGCCTCCGCCTTTGATCATGTTGAGCTCCGCGTCCACCTGGTCCGCTCCGTCGACCGCCAGGTCCACGGACCCCCTGAACGGTACCAAGGTGATGCCGTTCCTGGACGCGACCATCTCGATCTGGGTCGAAGTGGGCACCCCGCTTATGCGCCTGGAATTCCCTATCGCAAGCGGGGCAAACTCCTCAATCAGGGCCGCGACAGTCGAACCGCTCCCGAGCCCAATGATCGCTCCTGTGGCGACCTTCTTCGAGAGCTCCTGGGCCACTCCCTTGAGCGCTTGCCGTTGCCTGTCCATCAGTTTTCCTGCTTCTTCTCGATGTCGATCTGCTCGAGGCGGGTAAGGGCTTCCATGACTTCGTCCCTGATTTCCTTCACTCTCCTCTCCGAATCGCTCATCTCCGGCTTCGACCTCTTCTCTACGGCGCGCTCCAGGTCGGTGGTGCGTTCAGCTCGTGGGCCTGCCTCTTTCTTGACGGCCTCTGGGGCGGCGGGCCCGAGCCTCTGCTTTGCCGCATCGAGCCTCCCCTCTATGTTCTGAATCTTCTGCTCGAAGAGGGAAACAAGCTCGTTCCTGAGGTTCTCGAGCTCTCCGACCTCGACTATCAACTCCACGTCCTTCAATTTGGATTGCAGGTCCTTTATCTGCTCGCTGTAGCGCTTGGACATCATCTCGCGCTCCTCTCTCGTGATCCGCCCTTCGTTCTCGGCCTCGTAGAACTTCATCAGGGCCGACGAGAGCATGTCTCTCTCGACCATGATGGTGCGCATTTCCCTTCTGGAGCGCTCCAGGTCTGAGAAGGGCACCGTGGCCGCCGTGACCCCTCCCCTGGGCGATGGCGAGGCGACGACGACCTTTTGTTGACTGGGCCTTGAGTAGAACACGTAGTACAGCACCACGGCCGCAAGCCCCACCCCAACCGCCCCCCCAACCACGGCAGTGAGCAGGTCGACCATGGAATAGTTTCCTTGCCTCTCCTCAACCTGTCTCGGTATTAAAACTAGATTCGTGCGTTCCGTCTGCTGTCCCGATGGTGCGAGTCTAGCTCGGCGGCGGGGAGATCATGATGATGTTGTCCCCCCGTACGATCAACGAGCCCAGGGAATTGGACTTGCCGTCCTCTGACACCTCTTCCGCCGTCTCTAGTGATAGGTTCATGTGCTGGTCGAACCCCTGCAGGTTTCCTCTGATTATTTTGCCTCCCTTCAGCTTGATCAGCACTACCTTCCCCACGCTCTCATCGAGAACCTTCACTGCCATGTCTACTGACAAAGACGAACCCTTGTTGAAGCCGTCCCGAATGGATTTATTTAAGGACTCAGATTTGCGCGGTCGGTGAAGAAGTGGGTCCTGTCGCGGCGGGATTCTGTGGACATGATCGAGAAGATCGAGTCACAGCTGGGCGTCGAGCTCAAGCTCCCGAAGTCGGCACAGGCCCAGTGCGCCGAGCCCGCCGAAGGGGTGGTCTTCGTCGACCTAGACAGTCTCACCTTCGTCCAGTCCGAGGCCAGTTTCATCCCATTCCTGGGGTCAGCCGCAGCTCTGGCGCTCTTCCCCTCGGCCGTGGTCGACCAGGGGGCCATCAAGTTCCTCCTCAACGGTGCGGACGTGATGAGGCCTGGCATCAGAAGATTGGATGACTGGGGCGGGGTCGGAAGGGCGGTGGTCGTCAGGGAGGACAAGAAGGAGAGGGCTATCGCCGTGGGGGTCTCTACGGTGACCGGTGCCGAGGCCAAGGCGATGACCAAGGGGAGTTGTTTGAAGAACGTCCACCAGGTCGGCGATAGGTTCTGGAACCTGCACAAGACCATCTGAGGCGGACGGGGGGGCACCGTGGCTCTCCCGCGAAGCGGAGAAGTTTCAAGGAACCCTCCCCTTATATGCTGAGAACGAAAACCTCGATTTCTGAACAATACTCTACAAGTTGGTCTAACAAATTCACGGCGTTGATAGAATTGCGCTCTCGGTTCACGCTTAATAATGGGTTTTGGCTTTGAGGCGAAACAGCAGCAAATGTCCGGCGTAGTCCAGGAAAGAAGGATGGAGGGCAAAAGCAAGGAGATCCTGCTCAAAGCCCTGGCGCTGAAGAGCATAGAGGACATACCGAAGATCCAGGAGGACGTCGCCAACAAGACCATAGTGATCCTGAAGGTAACCCCCCTGGCACAGAAGAGCCTGGAAGAGCTGAAGTCATCCGTCGAACAACTCTATGAATACGCCACATCCGTCGGAGGAGACATTGCCCGGCTAGGGGACGAGAGGGTAGTGATTACTCCGCCCGGCGTGAAGATCTGGCGCGGCCTCCAGTAAGCCTAGACTCGTTCTCAGTCGCTTCTGTCACTCAAAGTCGAGGTACATCTCCCAGCCTCGCTTCCATCCCAGCCTGGGGTAGACCTTTCTTCCCTCTTTCGACGCGTGCAGTGTCATGCCCGGATAGCCATTCTTCTGCGCCCAGCCAACCGCTTCCTGTACAATAAGTGAAGCCAGCCCTTTCCGGCGAAACTTGGGCTCAGTGTACATCGACATCAGGTATGGCACCAGGCGGGCTCCGTGCCCTGGTCCCGGCTGCTCCTCCCTGAGCCAGGCAGCTCCACCCGCGGCTATCTCTCCCTTTTCGTCTGTCACCAGATAGCACCGCAGAAGTCCCTTCTTCATCTTCTCGAGAGCCCACTTCCTGTACGCTCGGTCACCGATGACGCGTTCCTGATCATTTCCATGCTTCATGTCGGCAAACATCATGCGCCTCTGCCGAACCAGTTCGTCTATGTCGCCGGATCTTGCAAGCTTGATTTCGAAACCCTTCGTCACTCCTCTCTCTTCGCATGGGTGGCATCCGTTGAGGCTAAAACGATTCTATTCGCGCTTCGCTCCCACTGGGTAGGCGGTCGCCCCGCTGATCAGATTCTCAGTAGACTCGGATTGCTTCCTGGACGGCCGGGTGAAGCGCGGGCACGCGATATATCCTCTGAATCGCATAGGCAAGGTTCTCTGTCTTCCTCTTCTCTCCGTGGTTGACGAGGACCTGCTGCAGCTTCGGCCTAAGTTTCCCGATGAACCTGATGATCTGGTTGTAGTCGCTGTGGCCGCTGAACCCCTCGACCTTCTGGACGGCGCACTTTACGTCCACGATCTTGATCTTGCCCCCCTGGTCCATGAGGCTCGCCTGGCTGCTTCCGTCGAGGACCCTGCGCCCCAGGGTGCCTTGGACCTGGTATGAGACGAAGAGGATCTTGTTCTTCCCCGAGGGGGCGATGTTCTCGAAGTAGTCGAGGACCGGCCCTCCTTCCAGCATCCCCGACGTTGCCATTATGATCGCTGGCCCCTCTCGGTAGGCCTCCTCCCTGTTCGAGGGGTGCTCCACCTCTGTGAAGTACTCAGACTTGAAGGGGTTCACTCCGTCGTCCAGGATCTTGGTTCGAAGCTCCCTAGACAGGTACTCGGCGTAGGAGACGTGGATGGCAGTTGCCTCCGAGATCATCCCCTCCATGAAGACCGGGGCTTCCACCAGGACCTTGTTCCTCATGTACTGGTCTATCACAAGCAGTATCTCCTGGGCCCTCCCAACGGCAGGTATCGGAATCAGGACCTTGCCCCCTCCCTGGAGAATGCCGTTTATCGAATTGACGAAGTTCATTTCGACCTCCTCTCGGATGGGCATTATGTCCTCCTTGGCCCCGTAGGTACTCTCTGTGATCAGAGTCTCGACGCGCGGGTAGTTCCAGGTCGCAGAGTCGAAGAGCTGGGTCCTTCCATACTTGTAGTCCCCGGTGTAGACGATGTTGTGGGCGCCCTCTCCGATGTGAAGGTGGACGGTGGCCGAGCCCAGTATGTGCCCAGCGTTGTTGAAGACGAGCTTGATGTCTGGGGAGATGTCTGTGACCATGCCGTAGGGCAGGGTGATGGCATGCTGCACGACGTCCCTTATGTCCTTCTGGTCGTAGATCAGCCTCCCACCTTCGATCTGGGCAATCTTGACGAAGTCGCTCTGGAGCAGCGTCATCAGGGGGAGCGTAGGCTCCGTGCAGTAGACCGGGCCGTCGTAGCCGTACTTGTACATCGCAGGGAGGAAGCCCATGTGGTCGAGGTGCGAGTGGCTGATCACTATGGCGTCTATGTCCCCCGGGGACACGTCTGCCCAGTCGAGCCTCGGGTACGCGTCCCAGGCGTTCCTCGAGCCAGGATGGATCCCGCAGTCGAGCAGGACCTTGCTCTCAGCAGTTTCAACGAGGAGGCAGGACCTCCCCACTTCTTGGAAGGAGCCCAGGGTCTTGATTGTTACGTGCTCGCTGGACGTCAGCCTTGGCCTGAAGATTGCCTCTCCCAGTTCTCGATAGAACTTCTCCCTTATGTCGCTCCCAGCCTTCATGGCGTAGTAGACGTTCTGGATGGCGGTCGACTTGATGTGGGGTGCCTTCCTCACCTTCACCTTCCAGCCGGTCAGGTCCATGGAACTCCCCAGGTCGAATCCGGCCTCCTGGGAGAGTACCTTCGGGTTCCCCGCCTCAACGGTGATCTCCCCGAGGGCGTCGTCGAAGAAGTAGTTGGAGACTTCAGCCTCGACCGGGAGGGTCTTCTCCAGCACCTGACGCGCGTCGCTTTCGGGCTTCCTGATGGACTTCTCAGTCCTCGTGACCACCCGCTTCTTCAGGGTGTTGACTATCTCGGAGATCACGTAGGAGTTCTTGTGGAGGAAGGCAGGGTTCCTGGTGTAGAGCGCGATCCTCGGCCCCTCGTATTCGATCCTAGTGATCTGAGCCTCCGCTGGGATAGTGTTCAGTATGGCGCTCATCAGACTGACACCGTTCGCTTTCTGTTCCAAACCTAATTGTTAGTCGAGAACTGGGCGAGGAGCTTGTCCTTCTCCTGCTCAGATATTTCCCTGAACCCGTCCTTGTCGAGGATGGCGATATCGAAGTGGTCCCCTGTGGCCACGTTCCTGCGCGTCGCGGCGATTATCGCCTTCGCAGCCAGCGGATAGGCCTTCGCCACCGTCATCCCTTCCTTGAACTCGACCTCCAGCACCCCGTAGGCGACTGGCGACCCGCTCCCGGTCGCAATGACGTTCTCCTTGTTCATCGAGCCGAAGAAGTCCACGTTGAAGAGAGCCCCGCCCTTCGTGTCGACCCCGCCCACGAGGACATCCGCGATGAAGGGGTAGAGCCTTGACGAGAAGAGCATGTTCGAGACCACCTGGGCTGCGGCCTTCACGGGCATCGGGCGGCCCCTCTCTATCCTGTAGAGGTTGGTGTAGTACTTGAGGGTGTCAACGACGTTCTGGGCGTCGGCCACCCCTCCTGAAATCGTCATCGCGATGTTGTCGTCGATTCTGAGGAGCTTCTTCCCCCTCTTGTGGGCGATGAAACCCCCCGCCGTGACTCTGGTGTCGGTCGCGAGGACCACCCCGTCTGAACAGACCAACCCGACCGTCGTGGTTCCGTGATACATGGCGGAACCCAGGGTTTTCCCAGCCGGCGCTTTGAAATCTCTTGACATTAGGTCGACAAACTCCTTCAGAACGTACAAATCGGCGTTGAGGCAGTTCCTTATTTAATGTTTCCCGAGAAATGTTTGGTTCTGTCCCGACTTCTTGTTGGTCATGAGGCTGTTTCACCTTTGGTAGTCTGGGTTCTGCGTCGCATAAGAAGACTTGCGGTCAGAATTCCGATACCCGAAATGACCAATCCCCAACTCAGCAAGTAACCTACAATCGAATCCACCAAAGCGTTGGAAGGCCAAAGGAGACAGTTCTGCGCATTACACGGCCCGAGGGCAAATAAGCCGAAAAAGAAACCGAGTGCCAAAAGCCCCACGCCGCTGACGTATCCCGCTTGGACCCGGTTCAATTCTCCGTCTCGCTCCTTCGTGCCAGACTCAATTGTTTCATCTGTTTATCTATTAGCCAGGGTTTCCGGGGGAGTCCTTGTCTCTCTTCAAGAAGTGCCCCTCCTGCGGGAAGAGGTTTGGGGTCTCAACCCAGGGCAGGAGGGTCCTGGACACCCAGACGAGACAGAAGAAACGACCAGCTCGGTGCTGGTGAGGACGGGAAGCGGGAGGAACGCGGGAACGGGGAACCCGATCACCACACCAGTAAGGGTTACAATAGAACGCATGAGCTACGAGACCAGCTACCGGTGCTCGAAGTGCGGCCATGTCTGGGCTGAGAACTCCACCGTCCTCCACAGGACCTGAGGGCGCAACGCGCTTAAATCAGCACTGACATCTTCGCTGAACGTGGATTCCAACTTCCACCTGATGGAGCTCCCGACGAAGGTGCTAATCGGGGACGGCGTCATTACAAAGCTCGGGGAATTCATCGAAGAGTCGGCGGGGACAAAGAAGCTGGTCATCGCCTCCGGTTCGAACGTTCAGGCAAAGGTGAGGCAGGCCGTGGACGATGCCATTGACGGCCGGGGAGTCTGGGTAGACGTCGCCGCTGCCGATGTCGCGAACGTGGATACGGTCATGCAGAAGAGCGCGGGGGCCGGGTGCATCATCGGCGTAGGTGGGGGAAAGAGCGTCGACGTGGGGAAGCTCGCCGCTTTCCGCCTTCACCTCCCCTTCTATTCAGTGCCCACGAGCGCTTCGCACGACGGGATTTCCAGCCCCTTCGCGTCCCTGAAGGGACTCGACCGCCCCTACTCAGTGATGGCGAAGCCCCCTCTGGGCATCCTGGCTGACATCGACATCATCGCCTCGGCTCCTCGGAGGCTGCTCGCTTCTGGCTGCGGGGACCTGGTGTCAAAGCTGACGGCGGTCAAGGACTGGCAGCTGGCCCACAGAGTGAACGGTGAGTACTACGGAAGCTACGCGGCCAGCCTCGCCCTGATGAGCGCGAGCGTGGTCATTGACGGCTCGAAGCGGATAGGGAGGTTCGGCCGCGACAGCGTCCGGGACCTTGTCGAGGCCCTGATCAGCACCGGGGTGGCCGCGGGGATAGCCGGCAGCTCCAGGCCCTGCAGCGGCTCGGAGCACCTGTTCAGCCACTACCTCGACATCTTGGCGCCGGATTCGGGCCTTCATGGAGAGAAGTGCGGAATCGGGACGATAATGATGGCGAAGCTCCACCGCTTGGACTGGAAGGCCGTGCGCTCGGCACTGAAGAACGTCAACGCTCCCGTGACCTCCTCTGAGCTCGGCGTCGGGAGCGCCGAAGTCGTCGAATCGCTCGTCAAAGCGAGCTCAATACGACCGGACCGCTACACGATCCTTTCCAGAAGGAAGTTGACCAGGCGCTCGGCGACCGAGCTGGCGACTTCGACCGGAGTTATCTAGGCGGGCGACGCCGGAGCCGCCTTCTTCCTTCGGGGCTTCGGAGCGGGCTCGGCGGGCGCCTCGGTCTTTTCAGGGGCAACCTCTTCCTTCCTCTCCTGTGCCTTTTCGTTGACGAACTTCTCGACGAAGGTCAGCTCCGCCACCATAGGAATGAACTTGAACACGTCGTTCGATATCCCGCGCTTGATTATCTGCAACCCTTCCAGGAGGAAAAGGTCCTCCGGGATTACGACATCGAGCGTCTTCGGCCCGAGCTCGAAGGTGACCTTGCCCCCTTCGCCGCCAAGCCTTCTGTCGATCAGGGCCCTGAGCTTGTCCTGGTCTGACTCGAGCTTCTTCATGACTTCGAAGTCGTAGACTATCGACTTCCCCGCGAGCCTGTGGTTGAAGTCCACTTGGGCCCTTCCCGACCCGATGAACCTCACGATCCCCACCCTGTTGTCGAGCTCTACGCTGTCCCCCACCTCCAGTTCACGCTCCCTTTCGCCGAACTTCCGGAGTGGGACCATCCTCGTCTGCGTTGGGTCACGCACGCCGTAGGCTTTGCCCGGAGAAAGCTCGATCTCCCTGCGCTGGCCAACCTCCAGGTCCTTGACCTCGTCGTCCAGTCCGGATATCAACCAGCCCTCCCCGACTGCGACGAGCCGTGGCTCGTACTTCCTGGTAGCGTCGTAGATCTTCAGCTTCTTGGCTTCGTCCTCGACGGTCGTTTCAATCGCCTCCCCGGTGTCCTTCACCTTCGCGGTGTAGTTGGCAAAAATCAGCGTCCCTTTCTCAAGCGTCATTGGCTTTCAGCGACCCTGTGATTGGGTTTATAGACTTTCACGGGTCGCGGGTCTTTCCCAGGACCTCGCCGATTCCCTTCAGTGTCCTGTCGACGTAACTCTCATTGATCTGCCCCATGCAACCCACCCTGAACACCTTGCCCTTGAAGGGTCCAAACCCGCCGCCTACGACGATTCCCTTCTCCTGGGCCAAAGCCTTCCTGAAGGCCGAGTCGTCTACCCCCTTGGGGTAGTAAGAAGCGACCACAGTCTTCGACCTGACATCCCTGTCGGCGACAGGCATGACCCCCAGCCCCGCGAGGCCGTCGTAGAGCCTGGCTGCCATCGCGTCGTGCCTCTGGACCCTCTTGGTCAGTCCCTCCTCGAGCAGCTCGCTGAGGGCCTCGTCCAGGGCATAGAAGAGAGGGAGCGCCGGGGTGAACGGGGTCTCTCCTCTGGCCCCGTATTCCAGGTACCTTGGGATTTCGAAGTAGCGCGTCTTGGGAGGCGACCCCTTCAGGAACTCGACGACCCTGCCGCCCACAGAGAGCAGGGCCAGGCCGGGCGGGGCAGCAATGCACTTTTGGCTCCCGGTAATGCAGAGGTCCACCCCCCACTCATCCACGGGAATCGCGTAGCCTCCCAGGCTGGATATCGCGTCGATCACAACGAGCGCTCCGTGCTCCTGAGCCATCTTACAGGCTTCCTTCACGTAGGGAATCGCGACGCCTGTGCTCGTTTCATTATGTACCATGAACATGGCCTTGAAGGTTCCAAGTTCGTCCATCGCCTTCCGCAGCTGGTCAAGCGTGGGCGCCTTGCCGAAATCAGATCTGACTTCGACCGCCCTTCCTCCCGCCATTTCCACCGTCTCCGCGAGCCTGCTGCTGAACTCGCCGTACACGGGCACGACTGCCACGTCCCCGTCCCTGATTAGATTCCACACCGCTGCCTCCACTCCTCCTGTCCCTGACGATGAAAGGACGAGGACCTCTCCTTTGGTCTGGAAGAGGTGTCGTTCCTTCTCGAGCAGGCCCCTGCACAGGTCGCGGAACGCGTCCCCTCTGTGGTTGATGATCGGGCGTAACATCGCCTTCATCACCCTGTCTGATACGTTGGTCGGCCCCGGAAGCATGATCAGCTTCTGTTCGCTACTCATGGCTGCCACCCGTCAGGTCCTTCCGCATAAGTGCTCTGACCCGTTCGACACCTCCAAAACGCCTGACCAGCTCTGCCACCTGGGATGGGACCAGCGACTCCCAATCCTTCCTCTCGAGGATCCTGTCCCTCACGTTGGTTGCGGAGTACTTCTTCCTGTCCAGGTAGGGAACTGCGGTGACGCCGATCTTCTCCTCCTTGAACAGGGAAAAGGTAAGTGCGTCGTTGGTGAAGACCATGTCAAACTTCGGGACCATGGACTTCACCGTCGAGACCCACAGAGAATGCGAATCTGCGTCTGCGATGGGGATTGCCATCCACTTGGACGGGTCGACGCCGTTCCCGTCAAGGGCGGACTTGATCATAGTAATCCTCTCGCCTGCGGTAAAGGGGTTGTCCCTCTCGTGGTTCCTCTGGGCGCTCCCAACGACGACGTAGAGGTACTGGACTCTCTTGAGGGCATACTTCACGGCGGCAAGGTGACCGTTGTGGAATGGTTGGAAGCGGCCGACCAGGAGTCCGACTCGCAATTCCCTTTCATTCGGCCGAACCGACGAGGTCTATTTAAGACGTAATCCCAGGAACTGGTAACTTCTCCCAAGTGTCAAAATCATCTCCAGCGAGTTAACAGCCGAGGTGTCGGCTGAATGGCTGGCACAGTCGAAGTAGGAATCATCACGGTCATCCTTTTCATCCTCTTGCTAATAGTGGGGCCTATCGGGCTCTACTTCCTTTTCTTCAGCAAACCACCTAGCCCAAAGAGGCCTAGCACGCCAAACAAGAACAATTCGAGGTATAGAATATCGTTGGGAACGTTGGCGTCGAGAGGAAGTGTAAGGAAGGGAACGACCAAAATGAAAGACAACACGCCAAAGAACAGACAGACTATCCCGAAACGCCCCAGCCATTTTTCTTCTGAAACGCTCGCTCGGGCTGAGGCCAGACTCCCGACGAGGGAAAAGATACTCGTCGAACCAAGCAGGAACATGAGAGTTGCCAAGTACCCCTGTGGGTTGAAAACCTGGCCAAAAACCGTAACCGATTCATTGAATCTGCTGGGCACACTCACCACAAAAATCAGACCCGCAAAGGCAAGCGACCCCAGCAATCCCATAACTAGGACTATCTGCCCATGATACGCCTGCTCATCCGATGGATTGTCGGTCAGGTTTCCGCCTTGACCTTGAAGTATTCTCCAAGGACAGACCTTACGGTCTCAGGCACGGAATCTAGTTTCCGCGCCTTCCTCTCCTGCTCAAGTGCCTTCAGCATATCGTCTGTCATGCTCACCATGACTTTGTTCATCATTACCAATACCTACCAATGGGAACCCATATATACCTTACCACCTATACCATTGGATACCAATGACCACCGAACAAGCCCGCTTCGAGATGGATTCGGACGTATTCGAGGCGTGGACAGAGAACCGACAGAGCAAGAGGGAGTGGTAGAGATGTCCGCTCCCGTTTTTGATTCTCGTATGACGAAGGGTCAGGCCATAGCAAGGGTCGAGGCCAACGTAAGACGGATTGACAAGAACGAGTATCGGGTCAGGTCTCAGTCGGGGAACGGGGAATATCAAATCCTCTCAACTGAGGGTGGCTGGAACTGCTCCTGCCCTGACTTCGCATACCGAGGCCTGAAGTGTAAACACATCTTCGGGGTCGAACTCTCGCTACAAATCAGACGGCGAATAGAGAACGCCAAGAGGATTGTGCCTCTCGACTATCAGTCATGCCTCTCCTGCTCATCCAAGAGACTCGTCAGAGACGGCATCCTTCACAACAACAGCGGAGACATCCAGAGGATTCTCTGTAAGGACTGTGGCTCTCGGTTCACCAATAATCTTGGATTCGAGCGGATGAGGGCGAGCCCTGAAGCGATCACTATGGCAATTCAACTCTACTTTTCAGGAGAGAGCCTTCGGAACACTCAGAAGGCCTTGCGCCTTCAGGGGGTCAAGGTCTCCCATGTGGCCATTCTGAAGTGGATTCGGAAGTATATTGCCCTGATGGATGAATACCTGAAGGGATTCACTCCGCAGGTCTCAGACACTTGGAGGGCCGACGAGATGTATGTCAAGGTCAAGGGCGACCCGAAGTATCTCTTCTCTATGATGGATGATGAAACACGCTTCTGGATTTCACAGGAAGTCGCGGATACAAAGAAGAAGCAGAACACTAACCAGTTCTTCACCCAGAGCATGAAGGCGGGGGGCAAGGTTCCCGTGACCTTCATCACGGACGGGCTACCTTCCTATCACCGCGCTTGGATAAAGAACTTCGCCCACGCTCGACCTGATGTCAAGCCAGTCCATGTCAAGGAGATTACGCTTGAAGGAATCGTCCACAACAACAAGATGGAGCGGATGAACGGTGAAATCAGAGACCGAGAGAAGGTGATGAGGGGGCTGAAGAGGGCGGACACGCCCATCCTGAAGGGGCTCCAGATTTATCACAATTTCATCCGACCCCATGAAGCCTTGAACGGGGAGACCCCTGCCGACAGAGCGGGAATCAAGGTTGAAGGGCCAAACAAATGGCTGACTATCATCCAGAATGCCTCGAAAGAGGCTGAAGTAGGGGTCTAAACGTGCTTGCGACCCTCTCCTGCGACAAAATGTGGTATAAAACTCCCCACGAAGAAAGGCAAGTTGAAGCGCTTGAGATGAAGTGCGACTACGTAATCCCTAAATACTATTTGTCTCCCTATTTGATACCATCAAGTAGAAAACTAAAGGAGGCCCCCCGCGAGGTATGGTCTCGCGTCTCCGCTATTACCAGTAGCGGTGTCCTACTTGAACGATGGGGGCCACATTTTTGGTTCCGTATCATATGCCATGCCTCGATAATAAACGTTGTAGATGATATCATCTACACAGATTCGAAGGCGAAACTGACTTCGAAGGGGCTACGGTTTCCTCTTCAACCGTTCAATCTCTTCGGTCTGCCTATCAATCTTTCTTTGGAGTTTCTTGACCTCATCCGCCAGAGTCTCGATAGCATCTTCCAAATCAGTCAACATGCCTATGGCTGTAGGTTCCATGCTCGTTCTCCTGAGTCGCTCCAAGATAACCGTATCTCCAGTCAGTTAACAGGGAGAAGATAGAATGACCCCCATCTCCAGAAGAGTTACCAGAACCTAATCCCACATCTCTTAACCTCGCCCCTTTCCTGAGATTGGCGTGGACTTCCTCGAGGTAGACGGGTCCTACGGAGAAGGAGGGGGCCAGATACTACGCACTGCCCTGATGTTCTCTATCGTGCTGGGGAAGCCCATCAGGGTTTCCAAGATAAGGGCAGGGAGGGAGGTCCCAGGCCTGAGGCGGCAGCACGTCGCCACCCTGAAAGTCCTCGGTGACATCTTCGAATCCGAACTGACGGGGGCGGTCGAAGGATCCTCCGACGTTTCTTTCGTCCCTGGCCCCCCTCGCCTGGGGTCCTTGGTGATCGACACCAAGACCGCGGCCAGCATCACCCTCGTGCTCCAGACCGTGGTCCCCGCAGTGGCTCTCTCGCGGTCGAGCCTTTCCATCGAGGTTCGCGGTGGCACGGACGTCCCATGGAGCCCTACCCTCGACTACTTTGACGCAGTGGTCCGGAGGGCCTTCGCAGTCATGGGGATCAACTTCAACGATGAGGTGCGCAGGAGAGGGTACTACCCTAAGGGCGGCGGACTGGTGAAAGTCGAAGTGGAACCCTGTGTCTCTCTCCGTCCCCTCCGTATGATTGATTCTCCGAAACCGGGCCCGGTGGACATCGTCAGCCGCTGTGCACTCCTCCCCAGGAGCGTCGCAGAGAGACAACTGAAGGCCGCCGAGGGCCTCCTCAGAGAAGGAGGCATCAACGTCGGAGTCAGTCGCGTGGTCGAAGAACCTGCCGACTCTCCTGGGTCCTCCATTCTGGTCGCGACCTCAGGGGACGGTTACTTCCTCGGGGCGGATGCCCTAGGCGCGAGGGGTAAGCCAGCCGAGGAAGTCGGAAGAGAAGCAGCTCAGGGGATGCTCGCCACCGCCGCCGCAGGGGCCTGCGTCGACATCAACCTCGCCGACATGCTTGTCCCGCTTCTCTCGCTTGCTCCGGGCCCTTCGGACCTGCGCGTGGCGGAGGTCTCCAAGCACCTGGAAACGAGTATCTACGTCGCGAAGCTCTTCACCTCCCGAGGAATCAATACCAGGTCCGACGCCGGGAGTTCGGTCGTTTCAATAGCATCCGCCTGATTCTGTCAATTTTTCAGCACAATGTCTAAAAAGGCGAGTCTTTTCGGACTGTTTGGAAACCTTGTCCTACGAACAGTACATGCCCGGCGCGACAGCCGTGGGCATCGCCTACAAGGACGGCGTGGTCCTAGGCGCCGAGCGGAGGATCACCCTCGGTTCCTTCGTCAGGAGCAAGTCGGGCAAGAAGGTCTTCAGGGTGACCGAAACCGTCGGCGCGGTCTGTGCGGGGATGGTCGCTGATATGCAGAACCTTGTGAAGGAGGTCGCAGTCTATTCGAAGCTCAAGGAATTGGAGTCGAGGAAGCCTCTGAAGCCGAACTCCGTCGCCAAGCTGATGTCGACGCTCATGTTCCAGAACCGCTACGCGCCCCTGCTGACTCAGGTGATATTGGGGGGCGTCAGCGCCAAGCCCATCGTCTATGTACTTGACCCTCTAGGGAGCGTCATATCGGACCAGTATGCTACAGTCGGGACCGGGGAAGAGATGGCGATCGGCGTCGTCGAAGCCGGCTACTCGCCGACCATGACCCAGAAGGAGGCCAGGGACCTCGTCGTGAGCTCGATCAAGGCCGCAATCGCACGAGACGCCATGAGCGGCAACGGAATCGACCTGCTCACCATAGACCGCACGGGCATCAAAGAGGAAGCAGTCGAACTATAGGGGAGCCGGGCATGTGGACTTACCGCAACATCAAGGTCCACTGGCTCGGGCACGACGGCTTCGTCCTGCAGGGCTCGAGAACAGTCATCATAGACCCGTACAAGGCCAGCGGCGACTACAAGGCGGACCTCCTGTTGATATCTCACGAGCACAGCGACCACCTGAACGCGGACGACATTAGGAGGTTCACCAGCGGTTCGACCGCCATCGTCGCCCCCAAGGTCTGCGAAGAACCCCTCCGACAGTTCGCGATGGAGAAGGTCTTCGTGGCGCCCGGGGCCAGGCTCGAACTCAGGGGAGTCACGATCGAGACCGTGCCTGCCTACAACCTGAACAAGTTCCGGGAGCCCGGCAGAGTCTTTCATCCAAGGGCTGACGGAAGAGTTGGCTACGTCGTCACCCTCGACGGGGTCCGCTTCTACCACTCGGGTGACAGCGATGACACCCCTGAGATGGAGGCGCTCGAGACCGACGTCGCGTTCCTGCCCGTGTCAGGCACCTACGTAATGACGGCCGAGGAAGCGGCAGAGGCGGCGAAGGCGATGAAGGTGAAGGTGGTGGTGCCCATGCACTTCGGGTCCATCGTAGGAAGCAGGGCCGACGCGGAGAGGTTCAAGGCGCTGCTAGGCGGCAGCCGCACCGTCGAGATACTCGAAAAGGAATAGGCCCTACTCGGGCACGCTGTCAGACTTCAGCTTCCCGTTTTCGAGCTTCACGAACAGATATCTGTTGTCCGCGAAGACAAGAGTCAGCTCGTTTTCCTTTTCTTCGACCGCGAGGAGCGCTTTTCCAACTATCCCATCGAATTTGGCCATGGCTGAATTCACCGCCTTCCCGAGTTCGTATTTCTGTCTTACCGATTCATCCTTCAGCGTAAGAAGTAAGCAGCTCCGACTTTCTCTTGAGAGCGCCCTCCTCCGGACCTCCCTCCATCGCATCCTTGATCGCCTCTCTGATCACCTGGTCCAGGCTCGCCGCCCTCCTGTGCGCTTTGAGCCGCTTCAGTGCCGCGTGTGTGTCCTCGTGTACCCTCACGGATTTTGCCAATTGGATTGAGGACGCTCTCCCTCCCTCTATTTAGGCTGGGGATTGCTTGACTCAGTATCGTCGCGAGTTCATCATCTGCCCATGGAGCTAACCCGGGCTATGACTGGGACGGCGTTCACCTCATCGTCAGCCAGTCGCTCCGCGGCTACGATTTAGGCTTTATTTGCGGACTATTGACCGCTGGCCGTGGGTTACCTGGACGGCATCCGCGTCATCGACGCGACCCGCCTTCTGCCTGGTGGGTTCTGCACCATGCTCCTCTCAGACATGGGGGCTGAGGTCATCAAGGTCGAACAGCCCGGCCTCGGAGACTACATGAGGGCGACCCCCCCGACCAAGGACGGGGTCAGTCCGGTCCACGCGACGGTCAACAGGAACAAGCTCAGCATAGGGATCGACCTGAAGGCAGAGGAGGGCAAGGCCGTAATGCGCAAGCTCCTGAAGGATGCGGACGTCTTCATCGAGGGATTCCGCCCTGGTGCCATGAAGAAGCTGGGTTTCTCCTTCGAAGAAGTGAGGAAGGTGAACTCCAAGATAATCTACTGTTCGATTTCAGCCTACGGAGAATCAAGCAGGCTGAGCTCCATGCCGGGCCACGACATCAACTTCCAGGCGATGGCGGGCACCCTCGCATACCACTCCAGGGCCCAGGTTCCCCTGCTCCAGCTGGGGGACATGGTGTCGGGAATGTACGCGGCCGTGGCCATCCTGGGAGGGCTGCTCAGGAGGAGGGGGGCGGTGTACGTGGACGTGCCCATCGTCTCATCGCTCCTGGCCTGGATGGTCATACCCGCTTCGGCCTACCTCGCAACCGGCAAGCCCCCGAAGGAAGGGCACAGCCTGGTCTTCGGCTCGACCCCCTACTACAATCTCTACAGGACCTCGGACGGAAAGTACATGGCCGTGGCCGCCATCGAGGAGGAGTTCTGGGGAAACCTCGTGACCAAGCTGGGTGCCCCCGAGCTGGAGCACAAGCGGTTCGGGTCGCGCGAGGAGAGGCGAGAGGTTGCCGACAGACTGAAGCAGATCTTCGCATCCAAGACACGAGACCACTGGGCAGGCCTACTGATGCACGCGGACACGTGCGCCACCCCGGTGCTCACCGTCGAGGAGGCCCTAACAAGCAACTGGGCACGCTCTATGTCGATGCTCGTCGGAGTAGCGAAAGATGGGACTGTCCTCAACGGACCAGTCCGCTCCAGGCCCAGGCTGCGAACTCGTCCGTTCACCAGGGCCCCGTCGCTGGGACAGGACACGGATTCTCTGATGCGCTCGGTGGGCTACCCGCGGCGGGAGGTCTCGCGCCTCAAACGCCTCCGAGTCGTGGAATGACGGGCTAACCCTATTAACGGCGCCCTGCGCCGAAGGCCGTTCTCATGAAATCTGAAGACGTGAGAGTCGTAGCCGTCCTGGGGGCAGGCGTGATGGGGCACGGGATAGCGGAGGTCGCAGCCCTCGCAGGGTGCGAGGTACGACTCTACGACATTGGGGAAGCCTTCGTCAAGAACGGCCTGGAGAAGATCCGCTGGAGTCTTTCGAAGTTCGCGGAGAAGAAGACTGTGACCCAGCAAATGGCGGACGAGTCCTTCGCCCGGATCAGGGGCACCGTCGACCTCGAGGAAGCGGTGAAGAACGCGGACGTGGTCATCGAAGCCGCACCCGAGGAGATCTCCATCAAGAAGGAGCTCTTCGGCCGGGTTTCAAAGCTGGCGCCGACAACGGCCCTACTCGCCTCAAACACGAGCACCCTGCCAATAGGCGAGATTTCGGGAGCCGTGGAGAACCCGGCGAACTTCGTCGGGATGCACTTCTTCAACCCCCCTCTCCTGATGCCCCTGCTCGAGGTGGTCAGGGGGGAAAAGAGCTCCGACGAATCTGTCGCGACTGCCGTCGCCCTTGGCAAGAGGTTCGGGAAGGAGGTCGTCCTCTGCAGAAAAGACGTCCCGGGCTTCATAGTCAACAGGATACTCGGTCCTCTGCTCAACGAGGCTGCCTGGACTGTCGAGAGGAACCAGGCCACAGTCGAACAGATCGATTCAATGGCGGTCTACGCCGTGGGCCTTCCGATGGGGCTCTTCGAGCTTGCCGACTACAGCGGGATCGACACGATCTACAAAGCAGGGTTGGCCGTGAGCATGAGGGACGCTTCGAACGTCCTCCTGGCCCCGCCCTTCAAGAAGAGGTTCGAGGAAAAAAAGTTCGGGCAAAAGACCGGGGAGGGCTTCTACAAGTACTCCGGCCAAGGATGGGAGCGCCCCACGATTTCGAAGGAGGCAGGTCAGGGGGTCGACCCCCTTAGGGTCTTCGCACCAGCGATAAACGCAGCTGCGTGGCTGATCAGGAACGGCGTCTGCACGAGGGAGGACCTTGACAGGTCCGTCAAGCTGGGCCTCGGCTTCCCAGAAGGGGTCCTTCAGATGGCGGACAAATGGGGAATCGACAAGGTTGTGGCGAGCCTCCGGTCCACCGAGAAAGCTTCAGGGGAGTTCTACAAGCCGGACGCTCTGCTCGTGGGGATGGTGGCTGAAGGGAAGCTCGGAACGAAGGCCGGCAAAGGGTTTTACGACTACTCCTCCAGCGAGACCAAGATGGAAGAAATCGCGGTGAGGGTGGCTCCGCCACTCGGCTGGGTGGTGCTCAACAGGCCGCACAGGCTCAACACGATAACTCAGAAGCTGGTCCAAGAGCTTGTCACCGCCCTCAGGTCCCTCGAAGCCGACCCTTCGGTGCGGGTGGTCATCATCCGCGGAGAAGGGGAAAGAGCCTTCAGCGCGGGCGCCGACCTGACGAGCTTCGATGTCTCTTCTCCCGCCAAGATATTCGACTTCGCCAGGGGATGGTTCGAGGCCTTCTCCGTGGCGGAGAGGCTCAACAAGCCTGTCGTTGCCGCGATAAACGGCCTCGCCTTTGGAGGGGGCTGCGAGCTCGCTCTGGCCTGCGACTTCCGGCTCGCCTCCGAGGACGCCCAGATCGGCCTTACGGAGACCCGCCTCGGCATCCTCCCCGGAGCCGGGGGCACCCAGAGGCTCGCGAGGATCGTCGGCCTCCCCAAGGCCAAGGAGATGGTGCTCTTCGCCCAGAGGCTGACGGCGGACGAGGCGTTGAAGGCAGGCCTCGTCAACAGGGTCTTCAAGAAGGCGGAATTCGAAGCTGGAGTCACCGAGTTCGCTTCGAAGCTCGCGAAGCAACCCCCTCAATCTCTGAAGTTCGCGAAGCAGGCTCTGAACCTGTCGACCCAGGTACCCACTGACCTGGGCCAGCTCTTCGAAGCCAGCGGGTTCGGACTCCTCCTCTCCACCCAGGACGCCAGCGAAGGCATTTCTGCCATGCTGGAAAAAAGGGAACCCGACTTCAAGGGCGAGTAGCGGAAGGGTTATCTTCCACTGGAAGAGATGGTATCCAGAAAGTAACCATCTATGAGCTCCTTCCCCGAGATCCATGTGAAACAGGAGTACGCAGACATCCAGAAGTGGGCCCGGGAGTTCGCTACCAGAGAGATCCTCCCCATCGCCGCGAAGATCGACAGGGACGATGAGTATCCCATGCAGCTCTTCAAGAAGATGGGGGAGTACGGCCTCCTCGGGCCCTTCATCCCCCAGGAGTACGGGGGGCTCGGCCTGGACCTGATGGCCTCCGTCATAATCGGCGAGGAGATATCGAAGGCAAGCGTCTCTGCCGGATTTCTGATCGGCGTGCAGAACGGCCTGGCCGGAGGAGTCCTCGCGCTCTTCGGCTCAACCGAACAGAAGGCGAAGTATCTCCCGAGGCTCGTCAAAGGCGAGCTGATTGGAGCCTATGGGCTGACCGAGCCGGGGGCCGGGTCTGACGCCGCGGCCATTTCCACTAAAGCGACAAAGGACGGGGACTCCTACGTCATCAACGGATCGAAGATGTTCATCACCCAGGGATTGGTCGCAGACCTCCTGGTCTTCTTCGCACGGACCGGGACTGCCGAGGACGGGGCCGCCGGGGTGACCGCGTTCCTTGTCGAGAAGGGGACCCCAGGATTCAGGGTAGGCCAGAAGCTCGAAGTCATGGGCGCCAGAGGCACAGCGACGGCCGAACTGGTCTTCGAGAACTGCAAGATACCCTCGTCCAATATCATAGGCCACGAAGGGGACGGATTCCTGATAGCCATGACGATCCTGAGCAAGTCCAGGATAGGCGCGGCTGCCGCATCGGTGGGAGTGGCGGAGGCGGCCCTCGAGGCTTCTCTCTCATACGCCAACAAGAGGAAGATATTCGACAGACCTCTCGCCAAGTTCGAGGCGATAAGGTTCATGGTCGCTGACATGGCGACCAGGATCAGCGCTGCAAAGCTACTGACCTATCACGCGGCGACCATCCACGACAGCGGAAAGGAGTTCATGAAAGAGGCTGCCATGGCGAAGTACTATTCGAGCGAGACCGCGGTCTGGGCCTGCGAGCGGGCCATCCAGATCCACGGAGGATACGGCGTCAGCAAACTGCTCCCGGTGGAGAGATATCTGCGCGACGCGAAGATACTTGATATAGTGGAAGGGACTTCCGAAGTCCAGAGATGGATCCTTTCGAAGGAACTTCTCGACGGCGCGTGAAGCTAGTTTGGACAGGGTTGCCGTAGTCGGGATAGGGCACTCGAAGTTTGGAAGAAGGACCGACGTCAACGTCGCAGAGCTCGCATTCGAATCCATCAAGAAAGCCGTCGACGACGCCGGTGTCAACAAGAAGGACATCCAGAACGTGATCATAGGAAGCGCCGGGGGATGGTACGAGGAGTCCCTCCCGGCGGTGATAGTGAACGAGTATGCGGGCCTCGACGGGGTCGGCACCATGAGGGTCGAGGCGGCCTGCGCCAGCGGGAGCGCGGCTGTGAAGACCGCCTACAACAGCATCCTCAGCGGAGAAGCGAAGATCGCCATGGCAGTCGGCATCGAAAAGATGACCGAGGTGGACACCCTGACCTCCATCGAACTGATCGGCCGCGCCGGGTCGTACATGTGGGAGTTCGAGAACTTCGGGATGACCTTCCCAGCCTACTATGCCCTGTACGCGGTCGCCCACATGAACAAGTTCGGCACCACGGAGGAGGACATGTCCAGAGTGGCGGTCAAGGCCCACCACTACGGGGCGATGAACCCGCTGGCCCAGTTCCAGAAGGAAATCACCCTCGAGAAGGCAATGGGATCGCAGGTCGTCTCCTGGCCCTTGAAGCTCTACGACGCGTGCCCTCTGACCGACGGCTCTGCCTCCGTCATCTTGGCCTCCGAGGAAGTGGCCAAGGGCCTGACGGACACGCCGATCTGGATCAAGGGGGTCGGCTACTCGTCAGACTCTGCCAACCTGAGCAGGCGATCCGACTTCGTCGGCCTTCAGGCGTCCGTGGACGCAGCGAAGCGCGCCTACGCCATGGCCAAGGTCACTCCTGACATGGTCGACGTCGCCACGTGCCACGACTGCTTCACCATCGCCGAGCTCATGGCCTACGAGGACCTTGGCTTCTGCAAGAAGGGAGAAGGGGCGAAGATGATCCGGGAGGGGCAGACCGAGCTCGGCGGAAGGATACCTGTCAACCTGGACGGAGGCCTGAAGGCGAAGGGCCACCCCATAGGGGCGACCGGCGTCTCCATGGCTGTGGAGATCACGAAGCAGCTGAGGAACGAGGCGGGGAGCCACCAGGCTCCGATCAAGAACGGGGTCGGACTCGTCCACAACGTGGGGGGTACCGGACACTACGCCTATGTCACGATCCTATCGAGGAACTGAGAAGTTGGAGCAGGACCAGGCCCTACATTCGCGCAGGTCCATCACCCTGAAGTTCGACATCCCGATCTCGAAGACCCACGAGTTCTGGGACGCTCTCCGCCAGAGCAGGTTCGTCACGACCAAATGCAAGAAGTGCGGCCAGGTCACGTTCCCCCCGCAGGCCGACTGTCCCAGGTGCATGAGCAACGAGTTCGAATGGGCCGACGTCGGTCCCGATGCGACCCTGGTCACCTACACCTACGTGCAAGTCACCCCGGCGAGCTTCGCAGAGAACGACCCATACATCATCGCGATCGGGGAGTTCGCGGGGGGCCTGAAAGTGCTTGCATGGCTCGAGGGAATCCCTCATGAGAAGGCCAAGGTGGGCATGAAGCTGAAGGTGGAGGAAAGGACCAGCAAGGAAGGGAATCCGTTCTATGTATTCGTGCCCGCCTAGAATTCCTTAGGCACGTCCCTCATGACTTCGGCGACCCTGATGAACCTGTCCCTGTACATGAGAATCTTGGTTATGGAGCCCTTGAACTTGAGCTGCCCCTTCAGCACGGCCGACTGGAGGTCCATCTCTCCACGGACCACCTTGGACCAGGTCTCGTAGGTCCCGTCGAAGGAGAACTCGGCGGGCGTCCCCGGCGCCACCTTCGTGAACGTCGTCGCTCCGTTCTCCACCCCCAGCACATGGTTCTGGCCGACATCCGTGACGTTGAAGGCGATGCTTGTCTTCACGCCCCTGGTGCTCTCCGTCCACTTCGGGTCCTGAGAAAGTGCGGCTTGAACCTGGGAGAAGTACTCGTCGCTAAGGAACTTTGCCATTCCCCGTCATCCCCGGCCCAGACGCTCTCCTTTTGAGTTTACCTATGGACCCGGACGTCAGGACAGTCACGAGAGTCATTCCACTGAGCCTGATCTGACCGCTGGATTCCCGAAGGATAGGCGCGACGGAGTTGTCCGTCTTCACGATGATGGCCCTGGGGTTGGACGCCACCGGGATGACCTTGACCTTCCCGTGCCTCTGGCCGAGTATCAGTCCGAGCGTCTTGCAGTCCTCCTCCGTCAGGGGGCCTTCGGCCATCAGCAGCACATACCTCTTCGACAGCCTAGGCTTCCCCCAGGAGCAGCTTGGCGTAGAACTCTCTCGCACTTCCTCTCGGGAGGAACGCCCTCGGCTTCACCTTGATCCTTACCGGGTCCAATGAGCCCTCAGCCAGGATTCCGGAGACGAGCTTCTGCTTGTCCAGACGGATGAAAAGAGCCGAGTGCTCGTCCACCATTTCTCCCAGCCGATCAGAAAGCTCCGCTTTCAGGCGCTCGGGCATGCTGGAAGCGAGTTTGGAGACCGCGGCTGTCGCCTCTTCTCCCGTCAGATGGAACCTGACGCGCACAATCTTGTTCCCGAAGTGGCCTTCCAGCTCCTCGGTCTCCGGCCGCCCCTCCCTTGAAAGCAGCCACGTGACAGCAGCCGAGACCCTGGCCGGGTCCTCGGTGGCATGCAGCAGATAGCTTACCTCGACGGACTGAACCGGTCCCTTCAACTAATTCATCTTCCGCAATCGATAACTATGTGAGTCTTCCGCACCCTCGGCGTGCCAAAGAAGCTGACAGTCGAGGACATCCTCTCCGACGAGCTCAAGCGTGAGATGAATCTGGATACGGAGACTTTCGCAGTCCTGGACGATTGGGACTCGGTAATGCACAGCGTCTACCAGATGCCGATCGAGTACGCAGGCTACACCAACAAGGTAGGCGAGATGAAGGTCCTGAAGGAGATGATCGATACCCTGGCCAGCGCCGACTTCGACGAGGTAAAGCGGAGCGAAAGCAGGAAGAAACAGCTGAGCCAGTTCACCAAGACCCTGAGCATGTACTACAACATCGTCTTCATCAAGGGCAAGCGGAAGGTGGGGTTCGGCGCCCTAATCCACTTCCCGAAGCTGAAGTCGAACCCTGAGCGGAGCGGAGGCATCCTCCTCGCGGCCAAGATAGAGGTGGACAAAGGGAAGCACACGACCACCTTCGAGCGGGGCAAGTTCGACGATTTCCTGGCCGAGGTCAAGCCGTTCATCAACCTCCTCGGCGACCTCTACCGGCAGACCAGAAAGATGTAGCTTGCGATGATGCGGTACGTAATAGGCGTCGAGAGCACTGCCCACACGTTCTCCGTTTCTGTCGTTTCCTCCGGGGGGAGGATCCTCTCCAACGAGAAGAGCGTGTACAGGCCCCCAGCCGGGAGCGGCATCCATCCCTTCGAGGCGTCCCAGAGCCACCTCAGGTCCGCGCCCGGGGTTGTCTCCGCAGCCATCGCGAAGTCGGGGGTGGACGTCGAGGAGCTCGACGCCGTCTGCTATTCGATGGGCCCGGGACTCGGACCCTGCTTGAGGGTCGGGGCGGTGGTTGCTCGAACCCTGGCCGCATCCCTCGGGAAGCCCCTGGTCCCGGTCAACCACGCAGTCGGGCACATCGAACTGGGTGCCCTGCTCTCCCACTCGAAGGACCCGGTCGTACTCCTCGTGTCCGGGGGACACACGATGGTCATAGCCTTCTCAGCAGGCAAGTGGAGGGTGCTCGGCGAGACCCTCGACCTCACCCTCGGACAGCTGCTGGACCAGTTCGGGAGGCACGCGGGACTCTCGTCCCCCTGCGGCGCAGCGATCGAGGAATCCGCATCACGGTCATCAGAATACCTCAAGCTTCCCTACTCGGTGAAGGGGAACGACGTCTCCTTCTCGGGGCTGCTGACGGCCGCCAAGAACATGTTGAGCGGTGGCGCCGGCTTCGACGACCTCTGCTATTCGATCCAGGAGACTGCCTTCGCCATGGTCGCAGAGGTGACCGAAAGGGCTCTTGCATTCACGGGCAAGAAAGAGGTCATGATCGTCGGAGGGGTCGCTGCCAACAGACGGCTGAACGAAATGATCGCGACCATGGCGGCCAGACACTCCGCATCGGTCAGCCTCGCCCCCGTCGAGTACGCCGGCGACTGCGGCGCCCAGATCGCCTGGACCGGGCTTTTGGCCTGCAGCCGCGGAGCCAAGCTGCCAATCCGGGAATCGCCGGTCCGCCAATCTTGGAGGCTTGATACAGTCGACATCCCATGGAGAAGCTGAGCCCCTGCTAGGACGGCTGATCTATCGGGGCGCCGAGGCGGACCTTGTCAGGGGAAAATGGCAGGGCCTCGAGGCGGTGTTCAAGTTGAGGAAGCCGCTCCCCTACAGGCACCCTGTCCTGGACGATGCCATCCGGAGGTTCAGGACCCTGCGCGAGGCCGAGATGATCCACTCTGCCAGGACTGCGGGCGTGCTTGCCCCCCATCTTTACCTCGTCGACCCGCCCGGCTCCACCCTTGTCATGGAATTCGTCCGCGGAGCCAGGCTGAAGGACGTCCTTTCCCGGGCCTCGGGAAAAGAAGCATCAAGGCTCTTCGAATCCGTCGGCAGGAACGCGGCGAAGCTCCATGGCGCAGGGATAATGCACGGCGACCTCACCACAGCGAACATGATCGTCAGGGGTCGAGACCTATACTTCATCGACTTCGGTCTCTCGCTCCACACCTCGCGGCTCGAGGACCACGCGGTCGACATCAGGCTGATCAAGGAGACCCTGGTCGGCGCCCACTCCGAAGTCTCATCCCTCGCCCTGACGAGCCTCGTCAAGGGGTACTCCACTGTCGCGGGCCCCGAGCGGTGCAGGGCGGTCATTAGACAGCTAAGGAACATCGAGCGCAGAGGAAGGTACGCCAGGCTCGACTGAACGCCGATTCCGCGGGCAACCTTTATGAGCCGAACTCGTGGGACTTGTTCCCCGACTAGAATTGGCGAGGATTCACTCTCATAGGCACGGAAAGTCGCACCAGACCAGGCCGACCAGCAAAGTTGCGCCAAGCTGGGTGGCCACCAGCCCCGAGGAGGTGAAGGCGATCATACTCAAGCTGGCCAAGGAGGGGGTGCCCCCGAGCAAGATAGGCCTCGCCCTCAGGGACGACTACGGCGTGCCCCTGGCAAAGCAGCTCCTAGGCAAGTCGATCGGCGAAGTGTTGGTCGAAGGGAAGGCCGCGCCCAAGATGCCTCAGGACCTGCAGGACCTGATCGACCGCGCACACAGGGTCCAGAAGCACCTGGGGGTGCACAAGAGCGACAGGGAGAACGTCCATTCACTCGAACTCGTCGAGGCCAAGATCTATAGGCTATCGAAGTTCTACCGAGGCAAGGGCATCCTCCCGCAGGACTTCAAGTACACGGCAGTCGTCGCCCAGCTCGCCTAGCGAGGCCAGGCGCACCAGTTGGCCGACACCGAAGGCCTCCTGACCAGGTACAGGTCTCTCTCCCCCGAGCTCCTGAAGCTCTGCACCAGCGGCAAACGGGTCCTCGTAGTGACTCACATCGACGCAGACGGCCTGGCAAGCGGTTCCATCGTCTTCACCTCGCTGATGAGGAAGGGAGGGAACGTCACCCTTCGGACAGTCCCGGACCTCGACCCCAAGACGATCAGGGCGCTCGCTGACCAGAAGTTCGACTACTACATATTCACGGACCTGGCCTCCACTCTGGTTTCCGAACTCGAAGCCATCATCGACGGGAGGTTCCTGACCATCGACCACCATCAGCTTTCCAAGGAAGACATGCCGAAGCCCTCGGTCGTGAACGCCTGGACCTACGGGTTCGACGGGGGGACCGAGGCGTGCTCGTCGGCCATGGCCTACTTCTTCGCATCCTCCCTCGACCCCTCGAACACCGACCTTTCTCCCCTGGCCGTGGTCGGCGCAGTGGCAGACAGGCAGGACCAGGGCCCCGGCAGGTCGCTCACGGGCCTGAACAGGGCTGCCATGGAAGAGGCCCAGTCGGCCGGGCTCCTGGGGGTCTCGAAGGACCTTATGTTCACCGGCAGGGAGACCCGGCCTGTTCACGAAGCGGTGGCGCTCACATCGACCCCCTTCATGCGGGGAGTGACCGGCAGCAAGGACGCGGTCCTGGCTGCGCTACACCAGTCGGGGCTACAGCTGAAGGACGGCGGGACCTGGCGCACGATCTCCTCGCTCTCCTCTGACGAGAAGATGAAATTGACCGAGGTGATCGCGGGCATGTTGGGTTCTGCGGAGGGGGCGACAGACGCCATCGCCGGCCTGGTGGGTGAGGTCTATACCCTCAGCTTCGAGGACTCCTTCACCCCCCTCAGGGACGCACGAGAATTCGGGACCCTGCTCAACGCATGCGGAAGGATGGGGAGCGCGGGGACAGGGGTCGCAGTCTGCCTGGGGGACAGGACTGACTCCCTGAAGGCAGCCATGAGGACCCTTGTCGAATACCGCTCAGGGTTGAACAAGGCCCTCGACGACCTCGCAGGCGAGCCAGCTAGGACGGTCCAACGCCCGAATTTCGTGTTTGTCAACGGAGAGGGGCTGGTCGACGAACGGATACTGGGTCCGGTCATATCCATCCTGACTTCCTCGCCGGGGCTCAAGGACAAGGTAGTCGTCGGATGCGCCTCGAGCGGGGACTCGGAACTCAAGATCTCGTCCCGGGTCGGAGATTTCTACGCTGGACATGTGAATCTCGCCCTCGTCATGCATGACGCGGCTGACTCAGTGAATGGAGTGGGAGGGGGGCACACCATGGCCGCAGGCGCCAAGATCCCAGTCGGCATGGCCGAGGCGTTCCTCAGGGCAGTGGACGAGAGAACAGCACAATGTTGACGAAGATCAGACTGTCTGTCCGATGCAGCAGCAAACAGGTCCGAGACAGTCTGGACGACGTCCTCGCGCCCGACAACCTGGGAGGGCCGAAGGGGATGCGCTTCTCGGTGGTCCGCAAAGAGAGGTCCCTCAACTTCCAGATATCCTCAGCGACTGCGGCTACCTCGCTTTCGACAGCCATCTCCCTCCTGAACGACGTCTCCCTATTTCAGGAGGTATGGCTTTTATCGAGACAGTTGGACGCCTCCGAGCATGGAGCCGCCCTCTCCTTGATGGACGTCAAGCTCATCCGCGAATCCCCTGAATCGGTGGTCAGGAGCCTCCGGCGGAGGGGAACCCCCCAGAAAGCCGCTCTCGTCGAGGAGGCGGCCCAGGCAGACGCCGACTGGAGGAAGCTCAAGACCGAGGCGGACAGGCTCAGGCACAGGCAGAACGAGCTTACGGGCGAGGTGGCCGCGGTGAAGAAGAAGGGCGAATCCATCGACGCAAAGCTCGCTGAAATCAAGGACATCCCGAGGGAGATAAAGGACCTCGACGCCAGGGCAGACGAGCGGTACGCCCGCCTTTCCAAGATCCTCCTGAGCCTTCCCAACATCCTACACGATAGCGTCCCCGAGGGGAAGGACGAGTCACAGAACGTGACCGTCAGGTCCTGGGGCAAGCAGCCGAAGTTCGATTTCAAACCCAAGGACCACATCGACGTCCTTTCGGCCCTGGGAATGGTCGACATGGAGAGGGCAGCCAAAGTGGCGGGGGCCAGGTTCTCATTCCTGATGGGGGACGCCGTGAAGCTCGAGCACGCGATAATGCAGTACGCCCTCGACTTCCTGATGGCCCGGGGGTTCACCGCAGTCGAGCCACCTTTCATGCTGAACAGGTCCTCCTACGAGGGGGTCGTCAACCTGGACGACTTCGGACCGGTCATCTACAAGCTGGAAGGGGAGGACCTCCACCTCATCGCCACCTCAGAGCATCCGCTGGTGTCGATGCACAGGGACGAGATCCTCGAAGCCTCGGACCTCCCCATCAAGTATTGCGGCTTCAGTCCCTGCTTCAGGGTCGAGGCTGGGGCCCACGGGAGGGACACGAAGGGAATCTTCAGGGTCCACCAGTTCTACAAGGTTGAACAGGTCGTCTTCAGCAAGCCGGAGGAGAGCTGGAAGCTCCACGAGGAGCTCGTCTCCAACGCTGAACAGATCTACCAGGCCCTGGGGATCCCCTACAGGGTGATCGCGCTCTGCAGCGGCGACACTGGGTTCATGTCCGCAAAGACCTACGACCTGGAAGCCTGGCTCCCTAGCCAGGGGAACTACAGGGAGATGGCCTCAGCAAGCAACGTCACCGATTTCCAGGCCCGCCGCCTCCTGATTCGGTACAGGGAGAAACAGAACGTCCCAACGACCCTGGTGCACACCCTCAACTCGTCCGCAGTCGTCACGAGGACCCTGGTCGCGCTCGTCGAGAACTTCCAGCAGAAGGACGGCTCCGTGAAGATACCCAAGGTCCTGGGCCCCTACATGGGGGGCGTCGAATCGCTCCAGCGGCAATGAGGTTATAAACGGGACACGGGCGAGGCGCCTCTGAATGCCGAAGAAAGTCGCCAAGGTGAGAGACAAGTGGAAGCTGAAGTCCTGGGTCGTAGTCACAGCGTCTCCATCCTTTGGAAGTGCACCCATAGCGCGCGTCCCCCTAACAGACATTGAGAAACCCCTCGGCCGGGTCATAGAGACCACCCTCTACGACATCCTGAAGCAGGACCCTCAGCACTACAGCTTCAAGCTCTTCTTCCAGATCGACAAGGTGGAGAACGAGACAGCCTCCACGGTCTTCAAGGGGCACGAATACTCCCGGGAGTTCCTCAGAAGCCTGATCAGGAGAGGGTCGTCCATGTCCGACTTCATCAGGGACTACACCACCAAGGACGGCTTTATCGTAAGGGTCTACTGCACCGCCCTCTCTCAGGGCAAGATGAACAGCTCGAAGAAACACGACCTCAGGGTGATAATGGACAGGGTGATCGCCGAGAGGGCTGCAAGCCTCACCTACGACCAGCTTGCCCAGGAGCTCGTCCTCCAGAAGGTCGCGTCCGACGTCTACAACGAGGCAAAGAAGGTCACTCACCTGAGACACGTCGGCGTCAGGAAGAGCAAGCTCGTCTTCAGGCCGGAACAGAAGAAGGCGGAGCCCCTAGCCCCGCTTGCCGCTTGAGACGATCTTCACAATATCTCGGTTCGCCAGCTTGTGGTCTGCAGAGAGCCTTTTTCCCGTTCTAGCGTCGATGGCGTAAAGGAAGGTCTCCGCCAATTCGCTGTGCACGGTCCTGGCCAGGTCCAGCGATGTCGACCCTCCCCTCATCACGAAGGCGTCGGGGAGGACGTCCCCGTCCTTGTTGGAGAGCTTGGCCTCGTCCTCGACCGGGAACACGACTACGGCGCTTAGCAGGCCGAAGTATGCTTCGTTTATGGCCTGTTGCACGCCAGTCCCGCCGTAGATCTTCATCACCTCCTTGTCCACCATTCTCAGCGCGTTTGTCTGAGCCGCGCTCAGCTTCTCGGCAGACGGGACGGAGAAGCTGGGGTCTCCGGGAACATACTGAACGAGGCCATGTTCGGCGGCTCTCCGCAGAAGGAGTTCAGCCTCCGCAGCGCACGGAACCACATTGCGCCCCGTCTCCTTGAGCCGCCCGATGTTCGGAGCGGAGGTAGGAAGGTCGGCCTTGTTGGCTGCGATCAGCGAGGGCTTGGTCAGCTTCCTGATCTCCAAGACAAGCTGCATGAGCTGCTCTTCAGTCCAGGAGCTCGGCTTCTCGGTCCTGAAATGGAGGTGCAAGACCGCCTGCTCAACGTCGGCGAACGAGACAGAAAGGCCCGAAAGCCTGTCGGCTACGTGCTCCACCACCTTCCCCCCTGTTTGTTCGAGGATCTTGGTCGCCCTCTCCCAGTCCTTCCTCAGGAGGCCAAAAACCCAGAGGTCGAACTCGCGCTCGACCATCTCCAGGTCTCTGATCGGGTCGTGAGACCCCGGCGTGACCTTCCGCCCTTCTTCGTCCGTGGAGCCCGAAGCGTCCACAACGTGAATCAGGGCGTCTGCCTGCCTCACCTCGTCCAGGAACTTGTTCCCAAGCCCCCTCCCTTCGGAAGCACCTTCCACCAGACCTGCGACGTCGACGAGCTTCACCGGAATCAGCCGCGCCCCGTCGACGCAGACCGAGTTCTTCGGCCTGTCCTTCACCCCCATCTCCTTGCACACGCACTTCGTCCTGAGGTACGCCACCCCGACGTTGGGCTGTATCGTCGTGAAAGGGTAGTCTGCTATCGGAACGTCCTTCAGGGTCGCGGCTGCGAAGAAGGTGGACTTCCCGACATTAGGTTTGCCGACGACTCCCACAAGCACATCCGACGGCGTACCCCTGCCCGTTATAACCGTCAATCTTCCTCGTCCGTCAGATGACACGCGTGTGCGTCGTGGGAGGCGGCAGGGCGGGACTCTCTGCCTGCGCTGAAGCAGCGACGAACGGCGACGAGGTCAGCCTTTTCGAGAGGGGCCCGCTCTCCGGCTCAGAAGGACATGTCGCGATGCTCGAGTCCCAGGGCGTCCAAATCAGGACTGAGGAGCCGGTCCTCAGCGTCGGGGCCTCCTACATGGCGACTCCTCGGGGCAGCGTTGCGTTCGATTCCGTCGTAATCGCGACTGGATGCAGGCCCCTCCGCAGGCCCTTCCCCGGCCACAAGAAGGCTGGGGTCATCCTCCTCGACCATCCAGATTCCCTCATAGAGAAGGGGATGGACCGCCCCGGCGCTCACAGGGTAGTTGTCTCCGGCTCAGGCCTTCCAGCCCTGAGGGTCGCCGACAGGCTTGCAGTCGCCGGGCGGAGGGTGACTCTGCTGACCAACCGGCCCGCCCCTCAGGCGTTCCTCAACCCCGAAGTCTCGTCTCAGCTCCGGGGGGCCGCCGAAGAGAGAGGGGTCTCGATCCTGGACTCGGAGCTCGCAAGAGTCCTCGGCCTCGAAGAAGTCGAGGCGGTCTTGGCCGGAGGGTCGCTCATCCCCTGCGACCTCCTTGTCATCGTCCCGGCGATGGTGCCCAACGTGCCCATGGTTCAGGCAGAGCAGGACTCGAGTGGCGCCATCCTGGTGGATTCCCTCCTGAAGGCAGGTTCGCCGGGAGTATTCGCTGCAGGAGAGTGCGCCTGTCTCCGCCCCGATGGAATCTCTCATGGAATCATCCCGGCCTCGGCCGCCCGCTCTTCGGGACGGGTCGCTGGAGCCAACGCCTCGGGACAAAGGGTTCACTTCCGCCTCCACCTGGGGTTCGAGGCCGAGGTCTTCGGGGTCAGGCTAACCTCGGTAGGGATGAGCCTGGAAGAGGCCACGGGTGAAGGGTTCGACCCCCGGGAGGTCAGGATGTCTACAGCCGAAGGCCTCTGCTTGATAGTCTACGATAGACGCGATTCTGGGGTCCTCGGAGCCCAGTTGGTCGGAAGGCCCGGCGCGAAGGTCCTCGAGTTTCTATCTCAAGCAGTTTCGCAGCGCGCTCCCCTCGCGGCCCTGGCCTACCAGGGGGCGTGGGATTCAACCGATATATCGCTCGTTTCGGAGACCGCAAGGGAGGGGCTGAGGCGGGCGCAATGATGCCATGACAAAGATTCTGATCTGCGACCAGGTGGAGGTCGACAGCCTCGCACTGGGAGACTCTATCGACGTGGACTACCGGCCTTCGATCACCCGCGAGGAGCTACTCGAAACAGTCGGACCGTACGACGCCCTCATAGTCAGGAGCAGGACCAAGGTGGACAGGGACCTCATCGACCGGGCGTCTAGTCTGAAGCTCGTCGCCAGGCCGGGAACCGGCCTCGACAACGTGGACGTGGAATACGCGAAATCCAAGGGAATCCAGGTGGTCAACAGTCCAGAGTCTCTCGTGGAGGCTGTCTCCGAGCACGTAGTCCTCCTGATGCTCGCGCTCAGCAGGAAGCTGGTGGAGGCGGACCAGAGCATCAAAGCCGGCAGGTGGGAGAAGAACTCGCTCATGGGGACGGAGCTGAAGGGCAAGACGCTCGGGATCGTCGGCCTGGGGAGGATCGGGAGGCGGATCGCCGAGATAGCCGGCACCCTCGGGATGCACGTCCTGATTTACGACGTGATTGCAATACCTGACGAGGTCATTTCGAAGCTGCACGCCCGCGTCGTCCTACTGGACGAGCTTTTCGCATCCTCGGACTACGTGACCCTCCACGTCCCGCTCACGGCTGAAAGCAGGCACATGGTGGACTCCGAAAGACTATCTGGGATGAAGAAGAGTGCGTTCTTGATCAACACGTCCAGAGGCGGTGTCGTGGACGAGGATAGTCTGGCAGCCGCCCTGGCCGCCGGGCAGATGGGAGGCGCGGCTCTGGACGTGTTCGAGCACGAGCCCCCCTCGGGCGCAATCCTGAAGGCCCCGAACACCATTCTCACCCCCCACATCGGCGGCCAGACCGAGGAGGCCCAGGCCGACGCGATCGCGGTCATCGGCGCCAAGGTCAGGACTTTCTTCGAAAAGTCATAGTAACGCTCAGAACGTTTATTTGCTGACTTAGGGCGAGGCGCCCAGATGCCCATGTACCAGCAGATCTCGAAGACCTGGCAGGCCATCTTCCATGAGAAGGCCGCTGACATCAGAGTCCGCGCAGTCCAGCTGAGGAAAGAGCCAGCCATGTTGAGGGTAGACCGTCCCTGGAGACTGGACAGGGCCAGGGCCCTAGGTTACAAAGCGAAGGAGGGTGTGGTTGTGGTGCGCATCAGGGTCTCGAGGGGAGGGATGAGAAAGCAACGGCCGACCTCCGGAAGGAGGCCGAAGCACATGGGTGTTCTGAAGATCAAGTCCGACGTATCCTCACAGACCGTCGCCGAAAGGAGAGTTTCAGAAAGGTACCCGAACATGAGCCTGCTCGGCTCCTACCCGGTGTGGCATGACGGAAGGTTCGCATGGTTCGAGTGCATCCTCGTCGACCCGCTACATCCGGCAGTGAAGAAAGACTATAACTTCGGAAGGGCGCTCGGCACGGTCAGCTGAGCTACTTCTTCATCTCGCTGCTGTGCCCGGGGAATATCTTAGAGTTCGGGTCCACGTAGGCCTTCGCAACGTTCACCGCGAGAGCTGCCTGGGCATAGCCCGTCGCAATCAGGTTCAGCTTCACCCCGTCGAGGGGCCCGGCGATGTCCCCTGCCACGTAGACTCCGGGGATGCTCGTCTCCATTTTCCCGTTGGCCGCGATCTCTCTTCCCGAGATCTCCAACCCCCAGTTCTTTATGGGACCCAAGTCGGCTCTGAAGCCTATGTTCACGAGTATGACGTCGACGTCCAACGTGGTCTCTGCCTGGGACCGGTTGTCGAAGACGACGACTTGGTTGATCTTCGAACCGTCTCCTACCACCCTCCTGACTTCGTAGAACAGCTTGACCTCGACCCCTGATTTCATCAGCTCTACCACGCTCCCTTCGTGCGCCCTGAAGACGTCCCTCCTGTGGACGAGGGTGATCTTCCTCGCCGTTTCCTTGATGTTGAGGGCCCAGTCGACGGCCGAGTCGCCGCCCCCCACTATCAGGAGGTTCTTGTCCTTGAAGGCGCTCTTGTCCTTCACGAAGTAGTAGACCCCCTTCCCTTCGTAGTCTGAAGCGCCAGGGGCTTCGAGCCTGTTGGGGGAAAAGGCGCCTACGCCTGCGGCGATTAGGACGGCCTTGCTGTAGTGCTTGGTCCCTTTGTCAGTCCCGAGTTCGATTACGCCGTTATCCTTGTGGAGGGTAGTTACCCGCTCTCCGAGCACCACGGTGGGGTGGTACTGGAAGGCCTGCTCCACCAGGTTCTTCACAAGGTCTTTCGCAAGGATCTTCGTGAACCCCGGGACGTCGAAGATGTACTTCTCAGGGTAGAGCACCGCCACCTGCCCTCCGGGCTCTTCCAGGGCGTCGATGATCTTCGTCTTCATCTGCCTGAGTCCCGCATAGAAGGTCGCGAACAACCCACTTGGGCCCGCACCGACTATGGTCAGGTCGTAAACATCCTGAGACATCGGCTTTCGGAAACGCCGTAAGGGAACGGTGTATAAGCGTTGTCGAGTTCTAGGCGAGCCCGGATGCCTTTGGGTCGGTCGGTTTGATTATCTCCCTGAGCAGGACGGTCGCATATTGCCCTCTGGCCAGGGTGAACCTCAGGGTCGCAGTCGTGCCATCGACCTCAAACCGCCCGTCCCTGAAGGCCATGTGGGCGACCCTGAACCCTCCCTCGGCGCTCGCCTCCTGCATTTCGCGGACGTAGAACTCCCTGGCCGACACCTCCTCCTGACTCATCACCTCCTCGACGCACGAGTCGAACCTCGAACCATAATTCCGGTAGGCAAATCCCGGAATCTGGACCATGGGAAAGGCCGAGTCGGTGCGAGGCTCCCTTACGCCGTGCACTGGCGAAAGGGTGAAACCGCCGTCTCTTGACTCGCTCCAGTTATCTCCGTCCTCAGACTTCGAGATGTCCAACCCCCTCTTCAGCGCAAGACTCAGGGTTCGGTTGAAGATGAAAGACTGGTACGCCTGGGTGTAGAGTCTCCTCAACCTGATCGGAACGGCCCTAAGCGCCCCCACCCAGTCTCCGGGCTTCTGAGACAGCCTCCGGGCCACTCTCTTCTCCACGTCCTGGTGGGCCGGGAGCAACTTCCATCCCTCCCCATAGCGGCCATTCGCCATGGCTTCTTTGGCTAGGCGGGTGTCTTCGTCGTCCCCCGAGCGTGCTTCCGTCAGCATCAGCCTGACTGCTTCTTCGAACTTCCCCTTGACAAGGGCCCTGCCCAACGTGTGCGTTCCGGCCCTTCGGGATCCGAACCTCTGGAGCCCGTAGAAACTGGGCACTTTCATTTCCTCCGCCAGGCCGAAGACATCCTCCACGAGTCCGCCGACCTCCTCGCAGCAGTCTCTGAGGACGACCTCGAACCTGTTCCCTGTCACCGAGCCTTTGGACAAAGGCCGCGGGACGAACCCGAGGAGGGTTGCGGTGAACTTCTCGCGGATTATCGCCTCGGGTCTTTCCGAGCGAAGGCTCGTCGGCGTCACGTACTGGACAGCGACTGCCCTCTTGTCCTTCAGCCCTCCGTAGCTGACCCTGCTCTTCAGGATGTCAGAAAGCTCTCTCTCCATGTGCATCGTGTCGATGGCGCGCTTTTCGACCCGATACAGCGGGTAGTACCCCTCCCGAGGCTCCTTGATGGCTCCAGGTCCTGAGACGAGCTCCTCGACCCTAAAGTCCTCCTCAGAAGACTTGGCACGTGCAGCGCACGGGGGGCCTGAGCTCGCATACGCCTCGACGCCGATCGCCCTGTCCGCATCCGCGACCTCGGTCAAAGCAGCTTGAGCTTCCCGGTTATCCTGTCGATGTCCTCATCCGGTCCGGGCCCTATCCCGAGGCATGTGACCGTGCCAGGCTCAAGCTGGGTGAGCCCCCGGTCTTCAATCAGAGATGCGGGAAGCTTGGCGGCCTTCGCCTTCCTGAAGAGTTCCTGCAGCTCCTCTTCCGACTGGACCTTCAGCACGATCTTCGCCTGACCCCCGTCCTTCCAGTTGTCGAACCATGGCGACCTCCGTCCCATGGCCTGCTCGGCCGCACTCAGAGACGCGTGGGCCGCCTGGGCCGCGAGCTTACCCTTCCCCATCTTGAGGTCCGACCTGACCACTATGGCCTGTTTCATGGCTCCCTTCATTGGAACGGTTATTACGAGTGGGAATAAGCCTTTGCGACGGTTCTACTGGCCTTGGCAACTGATTTCGACATAGTGGTCGCCGGGGGGAGCATCACAGGGCTGACCTTCGCCGCCGAAGCCGCGAACCTAGGACTGACCGTCCTCGTTGCCGAGGAACACCAGGAGATCGGAGAGCCCGAAAAGTGCGATGGCCTGGTCAGTCTCCGCGGCCTGAGGAAGTACGGCTACCTTCCGGAGAAGGACGTGATTCAGAATCAGATCAATTCAGCCCTCGTGCACTCTCCCTTCGGCAAGAACTTCGCAGTCAACGCGACCGCCCTCGAGGTGGTGGTGCTCGACAGGAGCGCCTTCGACAAGCAGGTAGCGAGGGAGGCCGCCTCAAGGGGGGCGAAGATATCGACCGGGGTGCGGGTCGGCGGCTATTCCGAGAAGAGCGACGGTGTTAAGGTAGCCGTGGGCGACAGGGCAGTCTCAGCCAGGTACTACGTCGACGCGACCGGCCCGGCCTCAAGTCCCAGAGGAGGGATACTTCCCGCCGCAAAGTACGAGCTTGAGGGAGAGTGGGTCAGGGAGCGGGTCGTAGAAGTCTTCCTCGATGCAGACCGGTACCCGGCGTTCTTCGCCTGGGTGATACCCTTTGGCCGCGGGAAGGCCAAAGTCGGGGCGGCGGGGATAGGGATCAACCCGTTCAAGGCCCTGGACGCGTTCCTTGCCGACAAGCCTCACAAAGTGCTTCGTCGCGTTTCTGCGCCCATCTATGTGGGGGGGCCCTCTCCGAAGTTCGTTGAGGGCAGGAGGATACTCGTCGGAGAGTCCGCGGGACAGGTGAAGCCGACCACGGCCGGTGGGATCATGACCTCAATCGCGGGAGCCGTCTCTGCGGCGAAGTGGGTCGGAGAGAGCATAAGGCTCGACGATTCCTCCCTACTCGCGGGGTATCAAAGGGAGTGGGAGTCTCTATTCCTGAAGGAGATGAAGACCATGCTCAAGCTTCGGGGCGTCTTCGGAAAGCTGTCCAATTCAGACATGGACGCTCTGGTGGCTGCCATGGCAACGCCCAAGCTCGTCCTCAAGCTTTCGCAGACCGATTTCGACTTTCACGCATCGGCCCTCCTTGGGGCCCTCGGGCTGCCCGGGCTTCTCCGGGTCGCCAGGGTCGTCGCATCAGCAGAGATGCGTTCTCTCATCTCCGAGGCATGAAACCTCCTTTCACTCAGTAATCTATATCTGCCAGCGCCGAAGGGGTTCCCCGAGAAATGTCTCAAGCCACGGCCGCGCTCCCGATCTGCAGCTCTTGCAACCGGCCCATCAAGCCGGCGGAGAGAGCGACCCATTTCCTCTGCCCCAACTGCCACGAGACCCTCATCTGGAGGTCCGAGAAGTGCAGGAAGTTCTCGAGACGGTACAAGTGCGTCAACTGCGGCTTCGAAGGACCCTAGGCTGATTCCCTTGGGTTCCTACGTGATCCGGCTCAAGATTCTTCCCCAGGACACGACGACCGAGCACCAGAAGATCGTTGATTCTGTGGCTATGGCCCTGCCTGCCGAGGCGCAGGTAAGAGGGCACAAAATCGAACCGATAGCCTTCGGCCTCTCTGCCATAATCATGGACATCGTGGCTCCGGAGGAAGAAGGAGAGATCGACAAGGTAGAGGCGGCGGTGACAGGCGCTCCCCTGGTCGGCCAGTCAGAATTCATGGGGGTCAGCAGGATGTCCAGCAGGCTCCCCGGTCAGCACTGAATCATTCCTGTAGTCCTTTTATACCGCGCCCGACGCCCTTTCTCCACCGTTTCTGGCACGATGTTTAGACAATGAGATATCCTCTCAGATATGCAGCCTACGAATGGGTAAAGGAGAAGAAGAGCGCCACCGACGACGACCTACTGGAGGCTCTGAACAAGAACGGGAGCAAATGCTCCCCGGACGAGCTGAACAAGCTGCTCATGCAACTGGAGATCCTGGGGCTCATCACTCTGAGATGGGTCAGCAAGGACAAGCGCAGGATCGAGGCGATCGAGAAGCCGACCGAGGACATGCGCATCCCCCGGATAAGCGAATAAATCCGACCGCGGCCAGGCGGCGTCGTCCATGGGCGTCGACTTCGGCGACTCAATCCCAAGAGAGAAGATCCAGCTAGAAGACATCTCCGGCTGGAAGCTCGCAGTCGACGGTTACAACACCCTCTACCAGTTCCTCGCGATAATCCGGGGCATGGACGGAGGGCACCTGAAGGACTCGAAGGGGAGGGTCACTTCCCACATTTCCGGCCTCTTCTACAGGAACGTGAACCTCATGGAGCTCGGCATCAAGCTCGTCTACGTGTTCGACGGCAAGCCCCCCGAGCTGAAGATGGAGGAGATTGAAAGGCGCTCCGCCGTGCGCAGGGAAGCGAAGGACCAGTACCTGAAGGCGCTCCAGGTCGGCGACCTCCCACAGGCCAGAAAGTACGCCGAAGCCTCCACAGTCCTCGGGCGGGACATGGTGTCCGACGCCAAGGAACTCCTGGATGCCATGGGGATCCCATGGGTCGACGCACCTTCCGAGGGAGAGGCGCAGGCCTCCACCATGGCCATGGAAGGTACGGTGAACGCTGTCGCTTCCCAGGACCACGACTCGATCGTCTTCGGCGCCCCCGTCCTCGTCAGGAACGTAACCATCTCCGGCAAGAGGCGCCTCCCGAGCAAGGGAATAGTAATCAACGTCCTACCCGAGCGGATCAGACTGGCTGACGTCCTATCGTCTACGGGCCTCACCAGAGAACAACTCGTCGACTTCGCGATCCTGCTGGGGACAGACTTCAACCCTGACGGATTCGAAGGGGTGGGCCCCGCCACTGCGTTGAAGTATCTCAAGAAATACGGCAAGCTCGAGGACATCAAGGAGCTGAAGGATTCTCTTCAACAGGTCCGGTTCCAGGAGATAAGGAGTCTCTACCTGAACGCCCCTAGCGTCAAGGGCGTGAACCCTGATTGGAGGCCTTTCGACAGAGACAGGCTCATGTCCTTCCTCGTCGGAGAGCATTCCTTCTCCCGCGAAAGGGTCGAGTCTGCCATCGGCAGAATCCAGTCCGCCAAGGCCCCCCCGACCGAAACCCTGGAGAAGTGGTTCGGCTGAGTCAGACGGGCCTTCCGACCCTGAGAGACATCGAACAGGCAGAAGCCAGGATCCGGAAGTACATTCCCGAAACGCCCCTGGAATACTCGAAAGGGGTCTCGAACCTACTCGGACGCGAGGCGTACCTCAAGCTCGAGACATTCCAGCCCATCCGCGTCTTCAAGATCCGGGGCGCGCTCAACAAACTGCAGTGCCTGGGGGATTCAGACCTAGGCAAGGGCGTGCTCACGGCCTCGTCCGGAAACCACGGCTTCGCCATCGCCTACGCATCTAGGATCTTCGGAGTGAAGGCCACCATCTGCGTCCCTCAGAACGTCAACCCCCAGAAGCTAAGTGCGATCGAGGAGCAGGGGGCGGAAATCGTCAGGTTCGGCAGCGGCTACGATGAAACCTATGAGCACGCCGTATCCACCGCCGCGAAGAGAGGCCTGACCTTCATCCACGCCTTCAACGACAGGGACATAATCGCCGGACAGGGGACCTGCGGCCTCGAGATGAGTAGGCAACTCCCGGACATGGACAGCGCCGCGGTGGCCATCGGCGGAGGTGGGCTGATCTCTGGCATCGCCATCGCCCTCAAAGAGTCCCTGGACAGGGTCAGGGTCTACGGCGCCGAGACCGTTGCCATACCTTCGATGTACGAATCCTTGCAGAAGGGTTCGAGGGTCCACGTGGACCCGAAGAAGACGATAGCCGACGGCATGCAGGCGGCCATCCCAGGGGAGCTGACCTTCGAAGCCGCGACAAGGTACGTCGACAGGGTCGGCCTTGTTACGGACCTCCAGCTGGAGGACGCGATCTACGACCTCCTGACCCTCGGAAGGGTCCTGTCCGAGCCCGCCGGCGCCTCCCCCCTCGCCGCCATGAAGGGGCCTCTCAGAGAGGAGGTGGGGGAAGAGATCGTGCTCGTAGTCAGCGGCGGGAACATCTCAGTCCAGCTCCTCTCTTCGATTCTTACGAGAAAAGCGAAAGAAAGCTCTTGAGGTCCGCCGCCATCAGGAACGGGTTGGCCGCCTTCTCCTCGCGGAGCGTCCTGAAGGGGACGCCTCCGTAGTCGTGCCCCGGATACATGACGGTCGAGTCCGGAAGCTTCATGATGACTTCGTTGAGGCTCTTGTGCATGGCCTCGGCCCACATCCTGTCGAACCTCCCGATCGTCCCCACGAAGAGTGTGTCTCCGGTGAAGACCTCGCGGCCGTCGTAGAGGCAGACGCTGTCCTCGGTGTGCCCTGGCGTGTGGAGGACCCGCACTCCCTCCCCGCCCAGCTCCAACACCTGTCCGTCTCCGACCCTCAGATCGCATTCGATGGGCGAGTCCTTGTGGGCCACGACCTTCGCGGATAGCTTCTGCGCGAGCTCGGAGATGGTCGAGGTGTGGTCGAAGTGCTCGTGGGTGGCCACGACGAACTTCACCTTGGCGCCTGCTTCGTCCGCCGCCCTGACAATCGGCTCCGTCTCCCATCCGGAGTCGACGACCGCCCCTTCGCGGCTCCTTTCGTCCACCAGCAGGTAAACGAAGTTCGCCATCGTCCCCACGGCAATCTGCTTGACTATCAATCCGGCCCACTGCCCGGGCCTGTGGTCGAGGTATCAACTTTATGAACCTCAGAATGTGCTTCGTTCTCAACGATGGCCCAACCGCGTCCGAAGAGCCCCTCTGAATCCAGCATGGCTACGGCCAGGCTCATGATGCCCACCGACGCCAACGTCGCGGGGAACGTATTCGGCGGCGCGATCATGCGGTACATGGACGAGATAGCAGGGATAGTCGCCTGGCGCCACGCAGGCCGCAACTGCGTGACCGCTTCGATCGATAGGATGGACTTCTACGCCCCGGTCTTCGTCGGCAACCTGCTAATCCTCAAGGCCACGGTGAACTACGTAGGAAGGACGTCGATGGAAGTGGGGGTCAGGATCGAGGCCCAGGACCCTTCGACGCGGAAGAACACCCACACCGGCTCATGCCACCTGACCTTCGTGGCCATCGACGAAAGGGGCAGACCAACTCCAATCCCCAAGCTGATCCCCATCACCAAGGAGGAGAAGCGGCGCTTCCGGGAGGCCCTGGCGAGGAGGAAGCTTAGAGAGGCCGAAGTGACTGTGCCCGAAGGCCACTGACTTCGGGGTTCCTTTTGATTGCTGGCTCAACAAATCTAGAGCAGTCCCCTCTTACGTCTCCACAGATGCTTTCGTCCTCGAATGGGAGACTTTGCCGAGGTCTTCAGGGTGGAGAAGATGCGGAGCGGGAACCCCGCAGTCTACCTCCTCAGAGAGGAGTTCGAGAAGTTCGCAGCCTCGCCCCAGAAGCTCGACGTCTGCGAGTCGATCGCCCACTGGCTCTTCCAGCTCGAGCAGTATGAAGACGCAGGGAACTGGTACGAGACCGCCGGCCGGCTGATCCTGTCACAGCCCACCACCCCGCCTACGCTCAGGGCTCTTTCAGCCCTGGGGGAGTACGAAAGGGCGCTCGATTGCTATCGTCGCGAGGAGGACGAGGACAAGTTCACCGAGTGTTCGACTCTTATCCGAGAGCTGAAGCGCGCCTGCGCCTCAGCCTGAGCCGTCCGAACCGCCCTTCGTTTCCTCTTCTTTTGCCTTCTGCCTGTTGACCGTCTTCATGTAGCACTCCTCGCAGACGGGCTCGTCCCGTGGCCCGACCTTGAAGCTATGCAGGACGACCTCGAGCTCGATGTCGCAGAAGTAGCACTTCGGTTTCAACCTCTTCCCCCCTTAGATGCGTAGACCCGGCGCTTCTCGAGTTTGCCTCTGCCCTTGAAGTGCCACACTTCGGCCCGTCCGTTCGAGCTCTTTGCCCATTGAACCAGTTCTTCTAGTTCCTCCTTCTTCACCCGTGCCTTGCCGCTCTTGACCTGCACCAGCAAGATCATCCCGCCTTTTGCGGCAAATACGTCGACGGCGCCGTGTGACGCTGCGCTTCTAGACACCAACCATCCGTCTTTCTTCAATAGGTTCATCGTTCTATACTCTTTTTCCCTTCCTCTTTCATACCTGGTCCGGGCCATGCCCTACGAGTCCTTCACTGGGGCAGCGTTGTCAGAAGACACGGATAAGCTCTTGCCACCCAGCTCCAATCCCGAGACCAGCAGGATTGAACCTAAGACCGCCCCGGCTCCTATCCAAGCAACAAAGGGCAGAGTCTCTCCGAGGAAGGCCACAGAGACCATCACCGCGACCACAATCTCCAGCATCAGCACGACAGCCGACGTGGCCGCCGACAGGTACCTCAAACCCGCCTGGTAAAGCACGAAGGGAATGACGGTGTTGAAGACCGCGGTGTAGCCTATGACGGCGAGGGAGCCAGGGGAGATGGAGACTCCGATGCCTGCTGTGAGGGCGGCGGGAAGCACCGCTACCGCTGTCACCGTCACTATGCAAGCCGCGACCGCGAGCGGGTCCCACTTCTCCTCGTCCGTCTTCTTCTTCGCATAGACGATGTACCCGGCCCAGGAGACCGCGGCGATGAGATACAGCCCGTCGCCGAAAGCCTGGCTTCTTGTGACAACCGAAAAGTCTCCCCCCGTGGTAATCAGGACGGTCCCCAACACCGCGAGGACCACCCCGGCCACCTTCAGCCCCCCGAACTTCTCCCCCAGGAACACGGCTGCCCCGCCCGCGGCCAACACAACTGAGAGATTGACCAGGAGGGCAGCTACGGAAGCGTCGGTGTACTGCTGACCGAGGAACTGGCAGAGGAAACCTGCGGCGTTTAGAAGCCCTACGATCCAGACACCGCGGCTCCTGAACAGGCGTCTGACGTCTTTTCCTAGCGCAGCTGCTGCTGCGAGCATTATCGGCGCGGCGATGGCGAACCGGAGGAAGACGAAGGTCCTGGGGTCCAGGCCCCCCTTGATTCCTACCGAGATTACGGGAAAGGATGTCCCCCACAGAACCGCCGTGAGCGCCGTCTCGGCCAGGGCTAGGCCGGCCTCCCTCCTCAAGTCTCCGCGATGGCTGAATTTCCGCAGATAAGCCTTGGCCTGCGACGGGTAGACTTATGACGATGGGAAGGGCGCCTCTGACATCAGGCCATGGAAGAGGTGAACCGCTCCATCAAGGGGCTCGAGACCCATTTCTCGCTGCAGCTCGAGCGCAGGGACAGGCTCCTGAAGGACAGCAGGGATGTCATCGCTTCTGCGTCGCGGACAATAATCAACGTCCACAACGGGAGGACGAAGGACGCGGAACGGGAGCTCGCTCGCGCGAAGTCTCTCCTCGCGGCGCTAAAGAAGTCCGGAGACGGTCCCCTGGCGCGATACCTCGTATCTCCAGAGACGGAGTACGTCGAAGCGTCGGCCGTCGTCGCCCTAGCCAAAGGGAAACCAATCCCTTCGAGGGCTTCGCTGGGGTCTTCCCCAGAAGCCTACCTCCTTGGGCTGCTGGACACTGTCGGTGAGCTGAAGCGCCTCGTGCTCGATTCGATAATGAACGGAAGGGTCACGAAGGCCAAGAAGTACTTCTCGGTGATGGAGGAGCTCTACTCGGTCTGTTCCCCGCTCGCGGTCTATGACCACGTGGCCAACGGGGCGAGGAGGAAGATCGACGTGGCGAGGATGCTCGTCGAGGATACGCGAGGCCTCCTTACGGAGGAGGTGAGGCGGGAATCGGTCAACTCGTCTCTAGCTCGCCTGCAGAAGAAGCTCGACAACGCTGCCCGCAGCTAGAAGTCCCTCAGCATCGCGCTGGTCTTGACGTCGGGAATCGGGGAGTCCAGCCTCACCACCTTCAGCTTCAGTCCTCTCTTCTTCCCCTCGCGGGCTATGTCGGACTCCAGATGATGCTGGTCGTATCCCAGCGCGACCACGTCGGGCTTCACCTTCTCGAGGGTGTCGTAGATGTTCCCCTCGACCCCCAGGATAGCTGCATCCACCTGCCTGAGCGACGAAAGCAAGGCCACCCTCTTCTCTTCCCCCGCCACCGGGTCCCGCTTCTTCCTCTTCCGGATCGTGCTGTCCTTCGCCACCACGACCACCAACAAATCCCCCAATTCCTTCGCCTTCTCGATGGTGTACAGGTGCCCCTGGTGTATGATCTCGAAGCCCCCTCCGATGAAGACCACCCTGAGTGCGCGCCGTCCGTCCTTGGTCAGTGCGAGCTTTCCGTGTCGATTCACGATGAGGCCCCTTGCCAGGCACTCCTGGACCTTTTCCCTGATGTCCGCTGCCTCAACTCCTAGCCGTTTCCCGACCTCGATGAGGGTGGGACTTCCCCCCAGGAGACTCAGTGAGAAGATGACTGAGAGGATTTGTTTGCCTTTCATTTGCTACCAGTCTATCTTTACAACGCCGGCGAACGAGAGTGAATCTAATAGACCTTCGGCGTAGCCGATGCTCAGCATCGCCAGCTCGTCCTCACCGTTGGCGAGGAAGTTCTCCGCGTCCTTCATGTAGAGCTCCGCGTTCTCAAGGACGGGTTCATACTGCGACCCAAGCTTAGACCTGACCCCCTCCAACGCCCGCCTGGTCTTGGCCACGTATTTCGGGACCAGGGTCTGGGCCGTCCGAAGCACCCCTTCCGAATTGCTGCGGACCTCCGCCTTGCTCAGTTTGAAGATCGCAGCAACCGCCTCAGTCTCGGTGAAGTGCAGTTTCCCGGGGATGAGGAGCGTGTGGGGCGGCTGACCATAGTCCTTCTTATCAAGCTCAGCGAATGTCCCTCCTCCGACCGCGCTATCAGGCCTTCCGACCCTCGACAGGACGAGAGCGAAGGTCGCTTCACTCACAACGCCCCTCTTGAAGTTCGCTTCGGCGAGCAGGAGTCCGGCGATGGCGGACGCAGGTGAGACTCCTTCACCGCTATCTTCGTCATACTCGAGCAGGATGAGGGTATGCGCCCCCTCGAGCAGGTTCTGGTGCAGCACGTGGTACGCCTGGGTTAACCTGCCGACCGCTTCCCTGGTGACGGTCACCGTCCGGGAGAACTTGTAGTAGTGGAGTCCGGATTCACTGGCCGCCGCCGACGCTATGGTGGCCCCGTGGACCACTCTCGTCTCGATTCCCGCCTTCGTCGCCCTGGCTCTCAGTTCCCCGTGGGTCGTCGCAATCATGGGGTCGCCCTGGACGGCCAAAGCCACCTTCTTGTTAGTTGCCTCGTCTAGGATCCGTGTCCCGTCCTCGACGAAAGCCCGGTCGACGATGACAAGACGCTTTCCTACGGCGTCCTCCAGCTCCTTGAGGAGGCCCGGCTCATGAGGTGAAGTGTAATATTCGAGGTATGCGACGTCTGCCGCCTTCAGTTCCTCGATGCCGTTGAGACTTATTCCCTTCCCGCCCAGCCCCAGGCCGACAAACACCAGTCTTCCCATTCGGCTTCCTCATTTGATGCCTGGTATATCAACGAGAAAGCACTTTCACACTCCCCTCACGAACAATGATGGCATTTTTGCCGACAAGATAAATCTCAAGATGAAGGAAACTTCAATCGTTTCACAGTTGCCAAAGAATCTCTTTAAATCGGTAAAGACGGACGCTCAAACTGCGGGCCCGTGGCTCAGCCAGGTTAGAGAGATAAATCTCGGCTCAAGCGGCTGGCTCTTAGCTTCAGGTGGGAGTCACCAGCATGTCGTGGGAGGCGTGTAAAACGCCCACGAATTCGAATCCCACCGGGCCCGCTTTGAGTTTCGTACCCCGCGGCGGTTCCAGAATCAAGAGAGGTGAACCTATTTTCTGTCTCTCGTCTGCGCTAGTGGTTCGTAGTGGAGTCCGACCACTCCCGACTTGAACGTCTTGGCGCTGATCAGCTTTAGAGGGTGCCTGCCGTCGGGGTCGACGAATATGGGCCTCCCCGAGCCCAGTATGATGGGACGTACCCGGACGTAATACTCGTCGATGAGATCCTCTCGGAGGAGCGAGCCCACCAGCGTTCCGCTGCCCACGACGACTATGTCCTTCCCATTCTGTCGTTTGAGCTTCGAGACGGCCTCGCTCGGGTTGCCTCGCACGAGGGTCGCGGGCTTCCAAGACGCCTTGGCGAGAGTCCGCGAGAAAACTACTTTCTGCAGGGTGTTCAGCTGCTGAATGAGAGTGGGATCCACCCCCATTGACTTCGGGGCTGTAGTCGGCCAGAACTGCCTGAACTCTTCGTAAGTGACTCGCCCATAGAGCATCGTGTCCACCCTGCGATTAATATCCCTAGACCATTTCCACTCGTCGTCGTCGAATCCGAACCAGTCAATCTCATTCCTCAGACTCGTAAAGTACCCGTCAAGGGAAACTATTGTGTCAAGGATCAGATGTCTCATGGTCCTTACCCCTCTGGTCGACTGAGTTAAGCCTAGGCAACAGGCGCCTTCTGAAGAGGTCCAGGTACAAGGAGTTGGTGGAGAGGCTCAGGAAGTAGCCGGGGCTGACTAAGTAAGGCCCATTATTGGGCCAGCTCTGGGGTACGATTCCGCACCGGACCCCACCGGGCCCGCTTCTCTTTGGAATCGTCGAGTCGGTTGTCAGGTGGCGACCTAAGGGGGGAACTTTTCCCTCAACCCACAGTTAAATAGCGTAATGCCAAGTCCGAAACGAGGACCTTAGGGAATGCTGTTCACGGCGATTCTTGCCTGGTTTCACATTGTTTCAGCTATAGGCTGGCTTGGCGGCGGAATAATGTTCGCCTTTGTGGTGGGACCAGCCCTCGCGAAGCTCTCACCTCCCAGTTCAGGCGAATTCCTAGTGAAAGTCGTCCCAAGGGTCGTTCGGTTCTTTCAGATATTTGCGGGCACGACCATACTGTTCGGAGTACTTCTTCTCTATAGCCTCGGGAGCTTGCCGCTGCTCGACCCCTCGACCTCTTATGGAGTCAACTTATCGATTGGGCTGTCCATTGGGTTTGTCGCGTTCCTAATCTCAGAATTCGTAAGTGTTCCAATCCAGGTCAAGGCGATAAACATGATAAAGGAAATGCAAGCCTCCGGTCAGCATCAACCCCCGGCGGATTTTCCAAAGACGCTCAAGAGGGCTTCAGACACAGCCACTCTGACGGTCCTCCTTCTTGTTCTCGCGTCGGTCTTCATGGTCGCCGCCGGATTCTACTGAATTCGTGTCGCGTTCATCTGTCGGAATCCATACTTCGGACCCGTTTGTGGGCGGACCCCACCGGGCCCGCTATGGCATCCTTCAACTCGTATGTTGGGGCGCCTACATTGACTGACAAGTCCCGGCCAAGACGCTGAAGTACGGGAGTCGCTTGGGCCTGAACTCGGCGCGGTTGGCTTCGGAGAACGCCGAGTCTACCTTGCGTTTCCCAGTCACCGAATGAATACTTGGGCGAACGCTATTGGACGATGAGCTCCCCACTCTGCATGAAGGCATGCACCGTGCAAAAAATCGCGCAGTAGATCTGAAATGTCCCCGTCTCATCGGCGACGAACGAGACCGTGAACGTCTGTCCCGGGGCTACAGTGTTTATGCTCCCAGCGAGATAGTGCGTGATTTGGAATCCGTGTGCCTGGTGGTCGGAGTTGTACACCGAAATGGTCACCGTGGTTCCCTTCTGCACCTTGACTATGGGCCAAGGGTTCTGAGGAACGCCGTGGTCGATGCTGTCATTGTACCCGTTGGGACCGGCGATTATCAGGAAACCGCCAGATTGCTTCGTGCCCGGGCCAGCCTTCCCCAAGTTCAGAGAGTACGCAACCACCAACGTGGAACTAATCACAACGGCGACAACCAGAATCAGAATGGTCGTACGGCGGTCAAGTTTCAAGAATTCTCACCTAGGAGTGGAATAGCCCTGCGAAATAAATGCAGACAAACCCGAAGACCAGCCACAACGCGACCTTCAGCGAGTCCGCAGAACCTGCGACCTCTGGGCCTTGGAAGAGAGGCTTGGCCAATTTCAGCGCGGCGTAGACCGAGGTCCCCGTCCCCAGCGCGAAGAAGTAGGTCGCGTCATAACTCACGTAGTACCCAGTCGCCGCCCCGATTAACGACGGGAAGACGAATAGAACCGTCAGGAAGACCAGATCCTTCGCCCTGCTCAGGCCCCCTCTGATTTGATTTCGCGAATAGAAGACGTAGACCGCTCCTATCATCATCGGCTCGAGCGCCTTGTGAAGCGCATACGCGATTCCGGCACTCACCCCCCCGAAAGCGTCCAAAAGTTGAGTGTTCGAGGTGGATGCTGCGGTGCTGCCGAACGCAGTACCTTCGCCGAACCCATGGATTCCCACCGCAATCGCCACCAAGAGCGGAATCCTGAGGTCGAAAGTTCCGACCACCGAATCGGCAGAAAACAATCCCCTATCTCCTGAGAAAGACAGCACGACACCCACAACGAAGAGCAGCAGGACTGCGGCCTGGCTGGCTCCGCCACTGAAGCCCTGGTTAACCTCCAGGTTGGAGGACCCGCCGATCGTGTCGACGAAGAACCAGAGGAAGATACCTAACGCGAAGGCGTTGAGATACCTGGGCTTCACGAGTGAACCAAGGCTGGTAATTACCAGCAATCCCACGAAGGCTGGAACAGCTGTGGAAGCTAACCATGCTAGGAAGCTAGGAGCGAAGTCCAGCATTCGTTATGGAATGGGGCATAGAATCCCTTTAACCCTTGTGGCCTAGCCAACGCTCGGATTCGATCCCATAATAGGTCTGAGCCCCACCGGGCCGCTTCGGTCTTGAATTCGTTGTTCGCGAACTCGCTGGAGTTCCGATGCCGAAACGGATAAACCACCTTCACCCCTCCCGGCATTCCCGTACCTTGAAACGAAGGGCAATCGCGCCTCCCTCGATCTTCAACAGCGATCCATATGGGTTCAGCCAAGGCATCCTGGCCGAAGGAGGCAAAAGGATCCTCTTCATTTCGGGCCAGCTCGCCGCGGACAAGGAAGGCAACTTCGTCGGCGGCACCTTCCGAGAGCAATGCCAAATGGCGCTCGACGGGATAGCCGCAGTCCTGAATGAAAGCGGAATGGCGAACCAGAACGTCATGAAGATAACCGCCTACGTGACTGACATGAAGGGCACCATCGAGGAATTCACTGAGCTTACGAAACAATTCTTCTCAGACGGTTTTCCTGCGTCCACACTGGTGGAAACTAAGGGCCTTGCCTTTCCAGGCCAAGTCGTCGAGATAGAAGCGGTTGCCCTGGGTTGAGGCTTGGAAAGGGTTGGCGGGTGCCCCTCCGAAGAGGCTCAGACCGCCTGGGCGTCGAAAGGCAGGAGATATCCCACCACGGAAGGCGTCACGAAGTAGATCCTCCCGTCGAGGAGGAACATCGAATGCTGTGAAGCGTCCGTCGGAAGGCCGTATCCGAACAGGTTGACTACGACTTCGAGTTTCTGATTCCCGTCATAGACGATGATCCGGCCAGGGACCTGCCTGTCGTCCCTGGTCTCATAGAAGTAAAGAAGGCCCTTCAATGAAAAGGCGTCGCGGGTCCCGATGGCCTGGTCGAGGAAGCTTCCCACCCTACTGAACATCACCGTATGCCCAGACAGGAGCATCCGGTGCCGGGTGAAGTTCGCCGTGTCCGTACAGTAGGTAGATGAACCCAGAATGAAGAAGCCCCGCGGCCTTCCGGGTCCTGTCAGCACGCCTGCGGCCACGCTCGATAGGGTGGAATCTGCTTTCAGAACGTGGACGCTGTGAACGCACTGAGTCCAATAGTACTGCCCGTCAAAGGCCATCTCGTCCTCCGCAACGTTCGGGACCATCTTCACCACCGTCAGGTTGCGCGGCGCAATCTTGTAGAGGGTGCACTGGCCGTCCCCTGCCCAGAGATACCCGTTGAAGGCCAACAGGAATCCGTTGGCCTCGTGAAGGTTCATGGCCATCTGTCCCGCTATCTGCATCGTCTGGGAGTCGATTCTGTAGACGTGATACGGTCCAGTGTCCTTCGCTCCTGGCAACTTCTCCGTCCCGACGTACACCGAGTCGTTGTAGTACACCAAGTGCGCGGCCGAGTTCTGGTCGGGGAGGGCGACGGATTTCACAACCTTGCCGCTCTGGGCTTCCATCTTCACCACTGTGCCGTTCAGCAGTCCGACGTAGAGGTACCCTACGTTTCCCACCGCACCTACGAACGGGCTGAAGGATGATGTAGCCACCTTCACTGCGCTGCCTACTAGAGGACTCGAGTCCAGGATCGTTTGGTTGACCAGGTAGGCCCCCAACCCTGACAGCGCAACCAGGGAGACGACAAGGACAGCCGAGACTGCCTTCGAGGTCCTGTTCTCTCTTCTCACACACGGTTTTGGGGTCTGGTCTAGATAACTCTAACCGCGCAAACACCCCCAGGGGCCTTCGCGAAGCCCGAAATCACCGTCCTTCCGAGCCAGCAGGGGGTGGCGCCCCCGCAAAGTAAATCAGCCCCGCAGGAACCCGTCCAATGCGATAGGACATGATAGTGGCCGTGCTCGGAGGGGGGAGGATAGGGGAGGCGGTGGCGAGGAGCCTCTCCAGGTCCAAGAGCGTCTCAAGGGTGATCATGACGAGGAGGAACCTAGGTCCCGTCAGGCACCTCGCTTCGTCCAAGCTTCAGGTAACTACGGACAACAGGAGGGCCGCGAAGGACGCCGACCTGGTCATCGTCTCGGTGAAGGCGGGGGATGCCAAGGCTCTTCTCAAGGAGATATCGGGCGTCACCAGGGGCAAACTGGTCGTTTCTCTGATGGCCGCTGTTTCGATCAAGAGAATCCAGGCCGCTCTGCCGGGTGCCAAGGTGGTCAGGGCCATGCCCAACATAGCGGCGACCATCAGAGAATCCATCACCGCCTACTCTCTTTCCCCCGAAGTGAGCGAGGGCGAGACACGAGCCGTCGAGTCGGTCCTCAGGTCCTTCGGCGAAAGCATCCGCGTCCCCGAGTCCCTCATGAACGCGGTCACGGCACTGAGCGGGAGCGGCCCCGCCTACATCGCCACCTTCATCGAGTCGATGGTCAGCGGCGCGCTTATGGTAGGGATGCCGAGAGAAATCGCGTCGAAGCTTGTCACAAAAACGCTGGTCGGAACCGCCGACCTTCTCGAGGAGAAGAAGATGCACCCCGCGGAACTCAGGGATTCGGTGACGACGCCAGCCGGGACGACCATAGCCGGCATCTACGAGCTCGAGAAGGGCTCCTTCAGGACGAGCGTGATGAACGCCGTAGAAGCAGCCACCCGGGCCTCCGAGAGGGTTGCGAAGAAGTTCGAAGGAGAGGAGTGACCCCCAGGGTGGGCCCGCGCGTCGCAGAGAGCATCCTCGAGCTGGTCGGTGGGACGCCCCTAGTCAGGCTGAAGAAGGTCACCCGGGGCGTCAGGGCGAAGGTCTACGCCAAGCTCGAGTTCTTCAACCCCGGAGGCAGCGTCAAAGACAGGATCGGCCTCTCGATGATCCTCGACGCCGAGAGGAAGGGGCTCATCAAACCAGGGGCTACCATAGTCGAACCCACTTCGGGCAACACGGGAATGGGGCTCGCCCTCGCGGCCATCCACCGCGGGTACAAGGTGGTATTCACCGTCCCGGACAAGATGAGCCGCGACAAGATCGACCTCCTTCGGGCGGTGGGCGCCCGGGTGAGAGTGACCCCTTCCAACGTGCCCCCGGGCCATCCTGAGAGCTACGTCGAGGTCGCGAAGAGGATAACCAAGAGGACCCCCGGCGCGTTCATGCCCAACCAGTACGAAAATGCGGCCAACCCGAGGGCGCACTACGAGACCACGGGGCCTGAAATCTGGGAGCAGACCGATGGGAAGCTGGACGTCCTTGTGGTGGGCGTCGGGACCGGAGGGACCATCTCCGGGACTGCGAAGTTCCTGAAGGAGAAGGACCCCTCCATCCGGGTGGTCGGGGTAGACCCGGAGGGCTCGATCCTGGCCGAGCTCTTCCGCGGCAAGAAGTCGCGGGCCTTGGCCTACAAGGTCGAGGGAATCGGCGAGGATTTCCTCCCGAAGACACTTGACATGAAGGTCATCGACGACTTCGTCACAGTCTCGGACAAAGAGGCTATGCTCATGACACGACGCCTGGCCAGGGAGGAGGGGATACTCGCCGGCTCTTCGTCGGGGGCAGCCGTGCTCGGTGCCCTCCGCGCATCCCGGGGCCTTGGCTCGTCGAAGACTGTCGTCGTGATCCTTCCTGACACTGGACGGAGCTACCTGAACAAGGTCTACAACGATGACTGGATGGAGGAGCACGCCTTCCTCCCGTCCCGAGGGAGGAAAGTCTCGGTGCGCTCCCTCATGAAATCCTCTGCGGACGGGGGCCCAGGGTTCGTCTCCGTCCCCCCCTCCAGGAAGGTCTCAGCCGTCCTTCGGTTGATGGCCGACCGCAAGCTGACGCATCTCCTCGTCGTCAGGGGCGAGGTTCAGGTGGGCTGCCTCTCGGGCCTCGCACTCATCAGAGCAGCGGTCCGGCCGGGCCCTCGGGGCAAGGTCGAGGAGTGCATGGGCCCGCCCCTCCCCTCCGTCCAGCTCAAGGCGAAGATGCTGATCCCCGGGACCCTCCTCGGCAACGCCGGGGCGGTGGCGGTTCTGGACGGGAGAAAGATCGTCGGCGTCCTGACCATCGCAGATGTGATAAACTACCTTGCCGAAACGTAGGCCCTTGGGATTCGGGACCCGGGCCGTCCATTCGGGCGAGGAGCCCGACCTCTCCGCGACTGGCGACGTTGTCGTGCCCATCCACCTCTCGGCGACCTTCGCGAGAAAGGACTCGGCAAAGCCCACCGGAGGCCTCGAGTACTCCAGGACCGGGAACCCGACCAGGTTCGCCCTGGAGCGGAGGCTCGCAATCATGGAGGGCGCAGACTACGCCCTCGCCTTCTCTTCGGGGATGGCCGCGGAGACCACCCTCCTCCTCTCCGCTCTCAAGAAGGGGGACCACGTCCTCGCGGGCAACGATCTCTACGGCGGGACCGTCAGGCTCTTCGAGACTACTTTCAGGAAGTTCGGAGTCGCCATAACCTACGTCGATACGAGGGACCTTAGGGCGGTCAAGGAGGCAATCGGCCCCAAGACCAGGCTCGTGTGGCTGGAGAGCCCCACCAACCCCCTGATGCACATCTGCGACATCAGTTCGATTTCGAAGGCCGCCAGGGACGGCGGGGCGGCGACCGTCGTTGACAACACCTTCGCGAGCCCGTTTCTCCAGAACCCCCTTGCCCTCGGGGCGGACGTGGCAGTCCACAGCACGACGAAGTTCATCGGGGGACACAGCGACGTGGTCGGGGGGGCCGTGATCCTCAACGACCGAACCCTCTTCGATTCAGTCAAGTTCAACCAGAACGCCATCGGTGCCGTTCCGTCCCCCTTCGATTGTTTCCTAATCCTGAGAGGTTCGAAGACTCTGCACCTCAGGATGGAGAGGCACAGCCAGAACGCCCTGAAGGTGGCGGAGTTCCTCGCCTCTCACCCCAAGTTCTCGGCCGTCCACTATCCGGGGCTGAAGTCTCATCCTCAGTATGCCCTGGCGAAGAGACAGATGCGTATGGCGGGAGGAATGGTCTCGGCGGAGATGAAGGGAGGGATGAAGGCAGTGAGCAAGTTCCTTGGCAGGCTAGAGGTCTTCTCCTTGGCCGAGAGCCTAGGTGGGGTGGAGTCTCTCGTGGAGCACCCCGCGACCATGACGCACGCGAGCCTCCCGGCCACAAGGCGCCAGAAGCTCGGCATCGGGGACGGACTGGTGAGATTCTCGGTGGGGATAGAGGACGCTGACGACCTGATAGCCGACCTAAAGGCGGCACTCTCCTGATCGCATCGCTCACTTCATAGGCGAAAGTGAGCGGCCCTACTGCAGACTTGCAACATCGCCACTACCCACGGAGACCTTCTCGGAACATGTTTGGGGGCTGGCCTCACCAGGCCCGCCACGTTGCCGCGGTCTTGACGAGACTGCGATCCCATGATCTGGAAGTATTCCATGTAGCCTCAGGTCGAGCCGTTGCTTGCGATGACTAGGGCACGAGTTTGGGTCTAACTGCTGTCATGCATAAGACCCATGAAGAGTGCGAACACTACGAGCGTGATTACTGAGAGGATCGTGGCGACCGGGAGCGTGCTCCAGTGGGCAATGGAAAAGAACAGGATCGGAAGCCATACGGCTGCGAAGACGATTCCAACGGCGACCTCCCACACATGAATCAATTGTGCGCGTCATTCACGGAGTCATTCCCATAGTTAAGTCTCTCACGTCACTAGGAAGGGAGGTTGGTTCGTTGCGCTGAATCTAAGACATCGCGAGGACGAGGAGGACTGCGATCGCCACGACGTCCAAGATAACCGACAACTGGAGGGACGTGCCACCAATGAGAAACACAACTGCGAGCGTTACAACAACCAAAGTCGCGAACAAGAGCAAGGTTCCAATCAAACCAAACGCCTTCTTCCTCTCACCTAGCCCCCGCGACCCGTCGGCCAGTTTCACGACAACGGCCGCCAGTACCAATGCAACCGCTAGGACAAAGAACAGCCCATAGGCATGATTCAGACCCTCCACGACTGGGTAGAGAGGATAGACCAGAACCCCTACGATAGTAAGAGTGAGAACCACCTGAATCAGTGATGAAACCGAATTTTCGGGCATCTAGACAATGCCACCCGATTTGATAATTAAACCATTACCCCTGCAGGCTTCACTTGCGTTACAACTACGCAACAGCTTCCTCAGCTCCACCACCTCGCGAGTTCTCTCTGTCTCGCCTCATCCATCGAGGATAGGATTGCAGTCGCGTTTCCCTGTCCAAGTGGGAGGACCACGGCCTGAACTTTCAGGTTGAAGAAACTCTTTTTATCAATAACAGGGCCGGGTGCGCATTCATGGCCAGTGCTGGCTTGTCTAGGACAGGACTTCCTGGAATCCTGTTCGCAGTTGCGATCATCTCGATTATCATAATGGGGAACACTCTCGTCTATCTCTCGTTCAGGTCGAACCCAAGCTTGTTCCAGGGCCTGGTCGACAACTCAGCAAACTTTCCCGCGGGGATTGTTACGGCAATCTTTGCCCCTGATGCTGCAGTCCTTGGTGGATCCCTGACCTTCGCGAACTGGTCTGTTGGGTTTGCCGCCACCCTCGGAATTCTTTTCCTTGGCTTTCTCGTCGCCAGTCTCAGAGCTTCTAGCAGGGAGATCGGGTTCAGGTCCTTCTTCTATGGACTGATGCTGATTGTCATTCCGATAGCCTCGAATGCCTTCTCGCTGGTGAGAGGCCAGACTTCTGTTGGACCTGCGACGGTAACATTCGCTTCTATGGGACTGGTATTGGGTTTCAGTATCCTAAACGCGGGCATATGGTTTGAACGGAGTCATCCGGGGTTCCAAAGCCAAAGCCTTCGTGACTACGTCTCGACCATAGTCAGCCTCGCGATGGTCTTCGCTTTGGTTTACCTCTCCGTAGTGTTTCCGGTTGCCTTCTTCAGCATGGCCCCAATCTACAGCGTCGACTGGATCGCGTATATCTTTTGTTTCCTAATCGGAACAGTAGGCTCGTTCTGGTACTTCACGACGAGAGAAACTTGAGTACTGTGTGATTGCGCGCAGCACTTTGCGTCTCTCCGACGAAAGAGTACCAATCACTTCGAACAATCGCCGTCAGTAGGAAGAGCTCAGGGTGTCTTCTCAAGTCTGCGCAGGCTTCGTCTGAAGCTTCTCCGAGTCAGGCGAGGAAGCCACGGGACCAGGAGATGTGGAGGGCCGTGCTGTCTGCGCTGGCGGCTTGACGGAAGGAGCTTGTCCGGTTAGCTTCTGCAGCGTGTCTCTCCCGAGGGCTGTCAGCTTGTATTTCCCGGAATTGCCGAACAAATCCACCTGGTATTCGACGAAGCCCAACGAGAGCAACTGTCGCATCACCCAGAGCGTCATCCAATTTGAGTTGTCAGAAGTGAGATCGTCGAGTTCTGCGTTGCTGAGGCCTTCCTCGCGTTTCCTGATGGCCTCGAGCGCGACCATCAGACGCTTTGACTCTGACACTTTCTTGGTTAGACGACGCTGGGTTTTTTCGTCCGAGGCCCAGACCCACAGGCCCTTCTCCATCGACCAGGTCTTGGATAGGCTGACAACTGCATATGCCAAGAGATTCTCGATTATCCACGCTACGGAGAGAAGAGGAGGCCAATATGCGTAGATTACGGCGCTGCTCAGAACCCCAAAGATAATCCATCCAAATGTGAATGCCAAGAATTTGTCCGTGTCGTTCAAGCTCCAGGTCAAACCGACCAGAGTCAGTGCTATCAGATTCTCCGATATCCAAACGATGGCGAGAACTGGAGGCCAGTGTGCGTAGATTATGACAGCACCAAGCGCCGAGAGAGCAATCCATCCAGACGCGATTGCAACGAAAGTATCACCGTCGCTCATGGATGCTGGACTGATTTGCATCTCCGCCCACTCGGTTCATAAAGTCTACGCAACGGCTTGCCACGGGGGCTGTTGCGAAACGGTTCCCGTCCTTTAGAGAAGGATGCACTGAACCTTGAACCAGTAAGCACCATCGCCACCTTACAATCGCCCCGCGAATCCTTTATCAAACACATTACGCATTGGGACGATGAAAGAAATGAACTTGGCGCTGGCGATTCTGATTGGCGGGGTCGGCGGAGTGATATTGGGTGTCTACGCTGGTTACATGGATGGCGTTCTCATCAACAACGGATACGTGTACTCCGGGGACCTTGTGAACGACGGATTCTGGGTAGGTGTAGTCGGGGCTATCGTAGGAGCGGTGTACCCAAGAGGCAGGGGGAAGACGAAGTCCAGGCGCCTATAGGGTCCTATCACCCAACAGCCCCGTCGCTATGAGTTCACTCCGCGCGATTGATTCCCGTACTCCAACTCGACGGTTCTCTGTTGTGATATTGCTATTCTGCCATAAAGGCGGTCTTTGACCAGACCTGATTGATGATTTGAGACCGGGGGCGGAAGTGCGCAAGTCCAAGACCATTCGGTACCAGATCACCCAGGAGGGTGAATCTTGGGAAAGCCAGATATCCTACGCGGTCTGCTTAACAAGCAAAGTTCCCAGCATCCAGAGCGAATGATAGGTGCACTGGTACGTGTAAGTGCCTGGGACGGTGAATGTGAATGTGAACGTCGCCCCGGAGTTCATGTTCCCCGAGCTGAAGGTCGACGCACCGCTCGGCACCGAAGTGGACATGACGTCATGAGGGGCACTATCATCATTCGCCCACCTCACGCTGTTGTTTACCCCGATGACGAGGGTCATACTCGCGGGTTGGAAGTTGAGCGACTGGTTCGTGCTGACACCGCTGGGGATGATCACATTCACCGTCTTTGTCCCTGAGATGGTTGTTGTTGGGGTCGTCGTCGCGGCTTTGGCCGTCCCTGCGACAAGAACGTAATAGGCCACGCCGGCAGCAAGGATGACGACTACTGCCACCGAAACGACCGCAACTGTTCCAACTGCGGACCTCCTTTCGGCATTCGTCTTCATGACGGTGCTCAGTTCTACTTTGGCGCGACCGGGGTCCTGCGCGACATCACGAAGGCTGCGATTCCAGTGATGATGAGGACGACTTGCACCCCAAGCAGGGTCAGGAACGCCATGTTGCCAAGGAGATATTTCGAGAAGGCCGTGGCGGTGGTGACGTTTGAGGAGAACGTTAGCGTCCCGAGGAAGACGTCGCCTCCCATGGCCCCCATTTGTACCAGGCCTAGAAGGACCGCGCCGATTATTGCAAACTTCGGCACTCTCCACAGGCCGACTATCAAGACAAGGTCAAGGACCGTGAACGCCGCGAGTCCGTAGGCGTGCGTCGGAGCCACTGACCAGAGATATGAATCGGTGGCCAAGATGTAGCTTCCTACGGCCGCCGAAATCAGCAGAACGACTGAAAGAACCATGTTTACGGGTTTCATTTGCTGGAAGTCGGGCTCTGGCACCCAATCTATAAGGGTTAAGGTGTGACATGAATTCTCCGACGCTTCATGACGAGTTGCAAGCATTCCAGTAATCTCTCTTGAGGGTTCTCGTCTCCAGCGAGTCAGAGGTCAATGCTTCAAATAATCCCCGGTCTGACAAGGAATCCTTGGCGAAGCGAGGACTCCTGGACAGGTATCTTCGGTTTTACTGGCTCAACCCCCACATTCTCTTTCAGCTGTTCGTGGGCGCGATGGTGCTTTGGCTCGCCTCCGCGTTTCTCTTCCCTACGGGTTTCCGCGCTCTCTTTCCCGACCCCGCGTCCTTGCTCGTGGGTTCCATCATCCTGGTGTTAGCCCTGTCCGCCGTCAGTGACTGGGCCATCCGTCCCTTCATCGAAGTTGAACCCCACATACCAAAAACAGACAACGAAAAGGAACGCAGCTGGCTCTTTGAAATCCGCAACACGGGAGGACGGATGGCAAACAACGCAACTTGCGAGGTGTCGATCGATAGTTCGGGCGCGTCGGGGACGCACAAGAAGTTCATCGTTTTCTCTGGTGTTCTTCTCCCTCAGGAAGAAATCGAGGTTATTCCGTTCAAGAGGGAGCTCGGCTTCAGTCTCATCTACAGCGCTGCCGATGAACAGTTCGAGTTGAACTGGGAGAAAGAAAGAACCAACGAGGGTGAGATGGTTTCTGAACGTAAGCACTTCAGGTTTGCCCAAGGCAGATACTTCCTAGGTATTACTGTCAGCTGGCAATACGCCGGCCGAGGCTATCAGGTTGCCAAGTCGTGCTCCCTTGATTTCTATGGCGGAGAGGTGTTCCCGCAATTACACTCTTGACAGATACGCGGTTAGTAGGTAGAAGGCCAGGCTACCTCGTGGTCGACGTGAAGGCTGCCCTCTCCTGAGCACCTCGCTCACTTTATAGG